>CAKRUL010000124.1 GCA_934403665.1 uncultured Clostridia bacterium
TCGGAAAGGGTATCTTCCAAAGAGGTACAGCTGCATAGAGAAAGAAGCAGGCACGCCAGAAAGATACCGGTCAAATGTTTGGCTTTTTTCATATCATATCTCCTAATTGTAAAAAATGGAATAGTTCGTCAAATTTCCTTTTGGTTTCTGAAAAATTCGACTTTATTATTATAACACAACACAAGAAATAATCAAGATTTTTTCCAACATTTCCAAATAATTGGAAGTCGTTTTTATCTTCATTATAAAGGAGGCTGTTTTTATGACAGAAGAAGAGAAAAAAATCAAAGAAGCAGAAAGAAATGATGCCCTTCGGGAGTATCAAAGCGTGGGGCTTGGCAGAGCCGATCTGTCTTTTGAGGAATTTTTGAGACAATATTACGGTGAAGAAGCCGCACGGGAGGAACAAGAAAGATCTCAGAGGGAAACAACGAATTCTTCCACGAATTATGAAATTCAGGAACAGCAGAAGGCAGTGAGAGGAGCACAGCTCACTGAAAAATATGCGCAAGAACCTGCTTCGATTCGAATGGCAAAGCGCCTTTTCACAGAGGATTCAAAAATGGCGCAGGAATTTGCAGGTGAACTTCATCGACAGGGCTATGACACTTATATTCAGAATAATAGTATTGATGTGGACGATATGACCCAGTGGGATCCAAAAACGGTAAACCAGATGTATAAACATTTAGATAAGTTTCTTAAAAAGAAAGATTATCAGGAATTTGAAAGAAAACAAAAGATGGATGAAAAAATGGATCGGTTAAAAGAGCCGACCGGAGGTCAGCTTCCCGGGGTAAAAACCATTCACGATCAGGAATGGGCCGAAAGTCATGCCGATCAGGGACAGCAGGAAGCGGATGCTAAAACCAATCTGGAAAATTATTGTGCTGAAAAATTGGAACAGAGCACCGCAACACCGGACGGCGCCTACCGCAATCAACTTAACGATAAATATGCACAGGAATCTGCCTCTAGGCGGATGGCAAGGCGCCTTTTTATAGAGGATTCCGAAATGGCGCAGGAGTTTGCGGATGAACTACACCGGCAAGGATACGACACTTATATTCAGAAGAATCATATTGATGTAGACGATATGATGCAGTGGGATTCGAAAACGGTAAACCAAATGTATGCGCATTTGGATAAATTTCTAAAGAAAAAGGATTATCAAGATTTTGAAAGAAAGCAAAAAATAGATGAGACAGTGGGGTGTTTGGAGGAACCGGACGGAGGGAAACTCCCCGGAGTGAAAACCATTCACGATCGGGAATGGGTTATGAATCACGGGTATCAAGGACAGTTGGAGACAGATGCCAAAACTACTTTGAATGATTATCGTGCTGACAAGCTGGAACAGAGTAATACTACATCGGAGGAGGCCTATTTCAACCAGTTTACAAAAAAAGGATTTGACTTTGAAAGGGCTATTCGGAATCTTATAGATGATCCGGATGATGATGTATTTGGAGAAAAAAAGGTAGATGCTGCTAAGTCAGCAAGACGTGACCGGGCGGAAGAGGAGCATCCCGTTGCAACACTGTTTGGAGAAGCGACAAATGAAAGCCTTGAAGCGGTCTATGGCAAGGCACTCAATTTAAAGAAGTTAATTCGATTTCCATTTCAATCTAAAAAACAAATCGAAACGTTTGAGAAAATTTATGACAAGATTCCTGAAAAGATAAAAAAAGGTTTGGAGGGTGTTATAAATGATTTGTATGAAACTGTTATAGACACCGTAAAAGATCAAAAATCGATGGGCGAGGCAGCAGTGAGGTTTACAACAAAAGTAGTGAATCGTTTTGCCTCACCTTATAGAGTTACAGATAAAATTTCCGATCCTTCTGATTTTAAAGAAATTCTTCAAGATGGGAGGGCTCTGAGAAAGGGAAAGGAAAAAGCGTGGGACAAAGCGGTAGATGAAATGGCAGAGAAAGTCATTCCTTATTTGTTTGATGAGGAAAAAGAGATAAAACCAATCAAGGAAAAGCACGTTCCATTGACGGAAGAAGAACTCCGTTACTATAAAGCACATTATGACAAGGCGGTTGATTTAGCTATAAGCGATGCTGAGGAAAAGCCTGGGTACGCTTTTATGGCTCCAACAGAAAAACTACTTGCTTTGTATGATGCCAGAAAAGAAGCAGAAGAAAAACTTCGGCAAAAGGCGCGGGTGAAAATATAAGCAGAAAGATGAAAGGAGAAAAAACAATGAATCAGCAAACGATTAAACTGTGCGCCGCGGTGGTTTCGGCGGCGCTTTCTTATCTGTTCGGCGGGTTGGATATGCTGCTTTTTGTCCTGCTCATTTTGATGGGAATGGACTATCTGACCGGTGTGCTGTGCGGCATTGCAAAACGGGAGCTGTCCTCTCGGATTGGGTTTCGGGGGATTGTCAAGAAGGTTTGCATTTTATGCATCGCCGCGCTGGCGCATTTAGTGGGAAAGACGGTTGGCATCTCCGAGGTGCGCTCTTTTGTCATCGGGTTTTACATTGCAAACGAGGGCATCAGTATTTTGGAAAATGCGGGAGAACTGGGAGTGCCTCTCCCCAAAAAACTCACCAATGTATTGGAACAACTCAAAAATGACGGAGAATAGGAGGCGATTGCATGGAACGGTGTTATCAAATCACACTGGATCTCTATCAGGAAAAAAACTATTCCAATTTGGTATTCTGTCAATATGATACCGGAAATCGGATTGCAATACAGTTTGCGGAAAAAGGAACCCCTCTTTCGCTGACGGACAAGTCCGCGGTCGTTAAGCTCAATGATTCCTATCAGCTGCAGACGAATATTCAGGGAGACCTTTTAAATATTCCGCTTATCGGAAATGCGGTTTCTCAGATTGGAAAGAATCAATTAATGGTTGCACTGTATGACGGAACAAATGCCCTGACGATACAGAAAGTCTATTATCAGGTGAAGGAGGGCATCGGGGACCTGGACAACATTCCAGAACAGCCTCAAGAGGAAACCGTGATGGAGACGGTAATCAACAATCTGACTGCCGCAAATACAAGGCTTTCGGCGCTGGAGACCGGAAAAGCAGACGCGGCAGACGTCTATACCAAGGCGGAAACAGATGAAAAAATTGTGGATTACGAGGAAACTGTGCAATCCGTGTTATCGGAAATAAAAGCCTATCAAGGTCAGACAGCAAGCAATGCACAGGCGGCGAAGGACAGTGAGGATAATGCAAAGAAAAGTGAGCTGGAAGCGGCAAGGCAAGCGGTTGCCGCAAGCAATGCCAAGGATCAGGCCTTGGAAGCGCAAAACGAAAGCGAGGTCAGCGAAGGAAATGCTTTGAATGCGGCGCAGAGCGCCTCTGAGGCACAGGCGGCCTGTAATGAATTGTATCTGAAAATGATGAATAACGTCACCAAGTTTCCGCGAATCTATTATAAAAATTCTGTTTCGGAGATGCGGGAAATTGCAGATCAGAAAACGGATGACTGGTGCTTTATCACGGATTTCAACAGCGGCGAAACACAGTGGTATATTTATGACACTGTGGATCGGGATGGAAACCAGGTATCAAATGAATGGCTGTTGATCGGAAAAATTCCTTATTCGGTTTTCGACAAACAAACGCTTTCCGGCATTTTGGAGTTAGCAAAGGTCGCTTATTCCGGTTCTTACCGGGATCTTTCCGGACGTTATATTGCGCCGATGGTGCTGGACGGTACGACAGAAACTGTTGTGTATGATTTTTCTCAAAATGAAAATGCTATGGTTGCGATCGGTTCGGATAAACCGATTCGCATCAACAATATGCCAAACGGGGCAGAGCTTTCCATCTATGTCAGCGGCGGCGGATTGCTGCAGATTCCGGAGGAGGAGCAAAGTGCGGCCTTCGGTCTTCTGGAACCGATAGGAAATCAGGCAATGGTCTATACCGCAAGAAAATTTGCCGACAAGATGGTTTGGAATTGTATGCCTTACGGAAAAGCATAGGAGGAAAGAAGATGTTTACAGAACAGAACCGGGTTTGCTGTACCACGGCGGCCGCTCAATCTTCCGGACTTTATCCGGCTTTATCCTGTTTCGCGGAGGAGGGGCGTTATGCGTGTGCTCCTCCCGTTTCCGCCGGCAAATATCGCGTGTCTTTTGGCGATGAGGAGTGGTTGCTTTTTCTTCCTTCTGACCTGACAGAAGGAAGATTGATTGCCGATCCGGCGGCAGGAAAGGCGTGGACAGAGACAGACGGAACCGTTTCCGATCTTGTTTTCCAGAGCATTGCGGCAAACGAAAAGGGCGGATTGCATTTGACAAATACCGTCAATGCGCCCTATGAAGCGATTAAAATATATGGAAAATCTGATCAGAAAGCAAAGTGGTGCCGGGCGGAGGGAATGACAGGTCAGATCACTGCGGAACGAGGAAAAAATCTTGTGACACCGCAGAGGGTCTATGCGGATGCCTCCCGATACCTTGAAACCGTGCTGGACAACAGGCAGTGTGTGAGGTTTCAAGACAATGTTACGGTAAGATATGAGGCAATTTCTTTTCAGGAAAATACGCAATATACGGTATCTTTTGATGCCAAATGCGTATTGATAGAACCGGACAAAGACCCTGCCGACAGTCTTTTGTTTGCCTTTCGTTATACGGACGGCACCAACAGCAGCATCTATACCAAATCGAATACCGATTGGACGCACTATACCTTAACTTCAACAGCCGGAAAAACCGTTTCTTATCTTGAATTAAGAAGCTATCAATGGATTAATGATAACTATATCGATGTGAATACATTTCAATTGGAAGAAGGATCAGAAGCCACGGCATACGAACCGTATATCGAGGATAGCCCCTCACCGTCTCATCCCTCCGATTTAACCTCCAATATTCCTGCCGGAAGCTATCAGATACCAGCAGAAAACGGAATTTATGAGGTCACTCTGACGGAGGATTTGCGGGGATTGGATGATACATACCGGGATAAAATTTGTTTTGACAGCGTGAGCGGAAAAGGGTATCTGGAACAGAACACGCAAGCAGATCACATCAAAAATTACACATTGCTGAATCTGAATTCGCTGACCCATGAAACCTTACATTTTGCGTACAATGTGGCGAATATTGATAAAAGCAAATTAACGTATTCCGATGTCGGAAAAATCAAGTGTACTCATTTTCAATACGTTTCCGGGAGTTATCACCCGACAAGCAATAATATTCATTTATATCTGTCACCCGATACAAACAATAATATAT
>CAKRUL010000125.1 GCA_934403665.1 uncultured Clostridia bacterium
AGAACAGAAAATGGTTTTGGATTACATGATGACAATTGATATCCGAAGCATTGCAAACAGTGTGATGCAGGAGCTTTTCCGCCAGCTGGCGATGAAATTTGAATTTGAGATACAGGGAAACAAACCAAACAATCATACGGAGGTGTTGGCATGAGAGGAAAACGTTTTTGGAGCATGGCACTTGTGGTTTTTATGCTGGCGGGCTTGCTTCCTCAGTCTGCGTTTGCCGATAACATGGATTTTGGCGGCAGAAGTCAGATGAATTGGAAGGATGCGTCCAAAGGCTGGGGAACCGTCAGGCTGACAGAAGGAAAAATTCTGAAAGCCGGCGAAGGTGACAAGCTGGAGAACATCGGAAGCGGCAAATCGGTATTCAATCAGTTCCGCTTCAACAGAGGAAAAGATTTCTATGACGGCTCCAGTGACAGTGCAACGTTTGCTTATGATTCCTATCAGTCGGATTACGGCGCAGAGCTTTCGGGCGGAAAGTATTTTTATGCCGTGTATAACAATGCAAACGACAGGAACAATTATAAGCTGGATTTTGCCGCCAGATTTGACAGTGACCTTCAGCAGCTGATCCGCAAAGGGGACATCGAGGTTGCTGTGGTTGCGGAAACCAACAACTATAAGGGAACGACCAACAAGCAAAGAGGCGTCGCAAACCTCCGCTTTTATTCCCGGGCATCTTCGATTCAGCAGGAAATCACCACGCCGGAGAACTGGCATGACGGAGTACGGACGGTGAGCGCCGATTGGATTAAGCTGAATTCTGATATTACCCGCATGATGCTGAATCTGCGTTCCAGCAGAAAAGGTCTGAAAAAATTCAATAAAAGCTCCGTTCAGAAGGTTCGGGTTTTCCTGCGCGACAGTGTAGGCCCTGCAGTGAAATCCTGCGGCATTGAAAGCGGTGATTTCACCACCCGGAAAAATGTGAATGGGGACACGGTGCAGACCTTGCGTGTCGGGCAGAAGGTGCGCTATTATGTTCAGTTTGACGAAAAGGTTGCCGTCAAAGACACCGATAAACTGAAACTGCGTTTGCAGGCAGATCCTCAGAAAAACACCGACAAGACAAAATTTGACGCAAAGTTCATAGAGATCAAGGGCGATAAGGCAATCTTTGAATATGAAGTTCCCGATAACACCAACAATGTCGATGGGGAATTGACTGTTTTTCTGACGCCGTCCAAGCTGATTTGCGGCAAGGAATGCATTACGGATGTTGCAGGAAATGCTTTGAAAGACGATGCGGTCAGCGGTTATTATTCCAACGATACCAAAACCGTGGACGATACCTATACACGAATCAACAAGCGCGCTTTTGAGGAGAACAGCAAGAAATTCTATCCTCCCGTCAGCCCGATGAAGGATCAGGCTTGTAACCTTTATGGGAGCATCCCACAGGAGATTATCGGAAGCAACGGGCCGCAGCCGACGGTGTTTGCAAAGGGCAGCAAAACCGGTCCGATTTTCCGCATCGTGCTGGATGAGGAAATCCAAAAAGCACAGCTGACATCCAACACCAAACTGAAATTGCAGGTTTACGGACCGGATAAAAAGAAAGTGGACGGGAAATATGTGTACGCGAACCTTGTGGGAGCAAGGGTAGTCGGCGTGAACGGAAATGTTCAGGCAAAAGGGATCAAATCCGATGCGCATACAGAGCTTTATTTCCGGTACCTTCCGGAAGAAATTCCGGGTTATCCCATCTATCAGCTGGATTTTGCAGGTTCTTACGGCCGGGACGGCGCGTTCACCTTTGATGAGGATGCCATCACCTGCAACGGAAGCAAACTGCGCAATATTTCCGACATGGAGGTTAACGGAACATATCTGAAGGTGCCGAGTACATACCGCAGTCTGTTGCCGCTCAGCATCGGTATTCGGGTAGACACCGAGGCGCCGAAGCTGGCAGAACAGAATATCAGTCAGAAATGGGCATCGAAGTTCCAGGCAAACACCAATCTCGTGTTTGAAGATGCCGGCGGATTAAATTTCACTAAGGGTGCAGAGGCTTCCATTGTTTATTATGATGCGCAGGGAGTGAAACGCTGGCTGAAAACCAGCCTGGAGGGTTCTAATGCGATTAAGGATACCCTGATGCTTCCGTTAAACCGCAATTCGGGGGCGAAAACCAAGGCGTCTATTGACCTGAGCACCATACGCCTGCTCAAAGAATACCCGGCGGATTACGATTTGTATCTGGAATACACCGTGTATGACGAGGCTGGAAATGCTTCGGGCAATATCAATCAGAAGAATCTCCGGCTGTATTTGGACAATACCGCACCCGTTGTCAAAAGTGTGGAAGAAATTCGCAGAAACCGGGATTTGACGGTGAAATATCATGTGACCGATACGGGAATCGGTCAGATCGATCCCTTTATTGAATATATTCTGAAAAATCATGAGAAAGATACCGAAGAAACGCTGAATACCGAGGATAACCGTCAGGAAATCAACATCAATGCGAAAGAGGACAGCTATGACAGATGGCAGGTGTTCGCAAAATTCAGAGATATGGTGGGCAACATCAGTGAGTGGTTTTCCTCCGGGATCTATGCCACTGCATCCAGAAATCTGCAGTTTGAACTTATGGACAGCGCGGACAGCATCGTTTCGGATCAACATCATATCACCGTGAATTTGCAAAAACCGATCGATACGAAAAATGTCGCCTTTGAGGTGCAGTACGGTTGGAAACGCGGCGGACGCGCGGTTCTTTCGGATGCAAAAACCACGAAGACCTTCAACAGTGCGGAGGAATTCACTTCGTTTAACTTTGCAAGCGAAGCCATCCAAAAAGAATATAACAACGGCGAAATGTTTGACGGAGAGTTTACTCTGGTGATGAACACTGTTTTGAAACCGGATAACTTCTCGCAGAAGCATACGCAGAGCTTTTATTTCGACACCAAGGCTCCGGAGGGAGTCATCACGGTAAACAAAGCAAGAAACGGCGTCAATCCGTCCTATGATATTATCTATTCTCTGTATGACGATGCATCGCAGTATAACGACGGTGCCTATGTCAAAGAGAAAAACATTGATTTCTCGGAAGGAAATGCACCGGAAATGACCCTGTTCATCGGGCAGAATGCGGTGGAGACCTATCCGCTTACCACCTTCCTGTCCTCCCAGACCATCAACTTCTTTGAGAAGTTTGCGGAGAACGAAAGTTATCGGGAGGAAACCGCGGCGCATGTTGAGATCACCATGCAGGATACCTTCGGTCACAGGACGACCCTCAAAAGCGAAGAGATGGCAATTGACTTCAAAGCACCGGAGATTACGGAAATCAAGGTGGAACCTTCCGGATTGGTCAAACGGGATGAGAATACCTATATCATCAACAGCTTTAAAGACATTTCCTCCATTACAGCTGTGATGCAGGACAATGTCAACGATAAACTGGATGTAACATTCATTCAGAATGGTTTCTATACCACAAAAAGAGTCGAGAAAGAAGCGGGCACTTCGGAATACCGTTATACCGTTTCCAATCCTCTGCAGAGCGATTTTTACACAACGTATGAGGACGGCGCGACAAAATATGTCTATCCCTTCTATGTAAAAGACATGGGGGGAAATCTCGCGGACAAATCGGTTTCCTTTGTAGTGGACAGCACGGAGCCGACCATTCACTTTGTCAATATGGAAAACATCAATCATATGACCAATGCACAGAGTGCTTCCGTAGAATTGCAGTATCGGTATGACGGTTACGAGACTGCGGATGACATGAAAATTACCGTGTCGGGTGCGGAAATCGAGGATCAGAGCGAAATCGGACGCATCAAGCTGAAGGTCACCAACAACGGAACGGTGAAAGTGAATATCAGCGATCCGGTCGGAAAAACCGATGAGAAGAGCTTTGAGGTCAGCTGCTTTGACCGCGAAAATCCGGTAATCAGCTTTGATTCCGCAGTTCAGACGCCTGAGAGCGGCGCTGCAAAATACGGTGAAATTACCGTATCGGCAAGTGACAACCACTCGTTAACGGTTTTGGGAATGGCAATTACGAAAGATACCCCTTTGGATACTGACTTTTTCGAGGAAGCCGCTTCCAGCCGTATCATCAAAAGCACAATCGGCGAGGATGGAGAAATCACCGATCCGGTTTATGCGGAAAACGGCTATTTCGGAGATCCGACCGGCACGGCATATGCATCGATTCTTCCGGTTCACACCGTTGGAAGCACCGGCATCGCTGCAAGCTATAAGCTGGTATACGGCGCTCTGCCCGATGGCGTATACGGTGTGTATGCACGGGTAGCAGACGATGCAGGCAACATCACCACACAGAAACTGACAGAAATTCAGACCACGGCGGCGACAGCAGATGCAAACACCGAATATACGCCGGGCAAGGAAACGCCGACAGGCGGAGCTGTCACGGCACGGATTACTTCGGACATACCGGTTCGTCTGATGGGCGGCACCAATGCGGACGACAATATCGATGCCATGAAAGAAAATGCAAGAAAGAGCCGCCAGAAGGGGTATACCTATACGTTTAACAGCGTAACAACCACCCTCAGCTATGCGGATGCCATTGCAAGATACAACGACATTGTGGCAAAATACCTCTCCGGAGATGCGTCGCAGCTGACAGAGGAGGAGCGGTATCTTGTCCGGTACAATCCGACGGATTACGAAAATTCCGGAAGATACACCGGTTATCTGACAGATGCACAGTATCTGGAGCCGGTTGGGGATATGTATGATTATCTTTTGAATACCTGTCTGACTCCCATGGTTTATAACTACGAAACCGGTTGCAGTGAATTCGATACCACGCAGGACAGTTATTATGTCATCGTGTCGGATGCAGAATATGAGAACGAAGTGCGCGGCATGTTCATGGATTATTTTGAAGGCGGAGAGATGCCGGGCACAGAGAAACCCATCATAGAGGTTCCTGATTTTCCGCGCGACGGACTGGATTTAATGAAATACGGCGAAAATGGGGAGAATTTTGACAACTGGCAGGTTCCGGTGGAAATCGACCTCACGAAGCTGCAGAAGGTCGGCGAAGAACGCACGGACGATGCCTATGAAATTTTGAATCCGTTCTGCGGCAAAGACGGCGTTACGGCAGATGAACTGAGAACTGTGTTTGATTCAGACTTTGATCTGTCTCTGCTTTCCTATTC
>CAKRUL010000126.1 GCA_934403665.1 uncultured Clostridia bacterium
CCCATGGATTCAACGCCCAGACTTTCATCATAGACATAACCGCAAACATCGCACACATACTTTTTCATCATAGATTCCTCCTAACATCAATCTGTTTCTTCTATTATACCCCTTTTAGCTGGAATTACAAGAGAAAAATGGTGTTCTTTTTCAAGAAAGAGGTTGGAACGATTGACGAACTTCCTCTTTTCGGGTAAGATGAAAGAAAAGCAGACAGGGAGGAAATCAATCGATGCAATATATGCGGATGGCTTTGGAAGAAGCAAAAAAAGCGGCGCAGATGGGGGAGATTCCTGTCGGCGCTGTCATTGTGCAGGGAGATGCGGTGATTGCGTCCGGTCATAATTTGCGGGAAACAAAGCAAAATGCTCTTTTCCATGCAGAGGTTCTGGCGATTCAGGAGGCGTGTGAAAAGCTGGGAAGCTGGCGATTGTCCGACTGTGATATTTATGTCACGCTGGAACCCTGTCTGATGTGTACCGGAGCGATTCTGAATGCGCGGATGAGAAGGGTCTATTTCGGCGCATATGATGACAAAATGGGGTCGCTTGCCGGGGGGAATACCCTGTTTCGGGATTACTGCTTTCAAACGCCGGTGGAGGTGTATGGAGGAATCATGGAGCCGGAATGTCTTGCCCTGTTACAAGCGTTTTTTGGGGATAACAGGATGCGAACCCACGCAAAGCATTGAAAATTCCGCCTTTTTCGGGCAGCATGGCGTTTTTCCTTTTTCTTTTGGAATTTTGTTGAATATTCTTCTGAAGTATTGTAAAATAAAATTTGGTGATGAACATGTATTATTTGGATAACAGTGCGACCACCCGTCCGTATCCGGAAGTGGTGGAGGCGGTGTTGCACAGCTTATATGAGGGATTTGGAAATCCTTCCTCGTTGCACAGTCTTGGCTTTGCAAGCGAACAGACCTTAAAACAGGCACGAAAAACCGTTGCTTCCGGTTTGGGAGCCGGGGAAAAAGAACTGATTTTCACTTCCGGCGGAACGGAAGCCAACAATCTTGCCGTTCTCGGCTATCTTCGGCGCAACCGCAGAAAAGGAAATCATGTGATGGTTTCTGCAGTGGAACATGCCTCGGTTTTGAATCTCTTTCATCGTTTGGAGGAGGAGGGTTATCGTGTTTCCTATATTCCGGTCTCAAAGGAGGGCGTGCTGGACGAGGACTTTTTGGAGCGGGAACTCTGTGAGGAAACGGCGCTGGTCAGTGTGATGCGTGTGAACAACGAGGTCGGCTGTCTGTTTGACATTCCGCGGATCCGGAAAATTCTGGAGCAGAAGCAATCGGGTGCGGTTCTGCACTGTGACTGTGTGCAGGCCTATGGCAAACTGCCCCTTTCCGTGAAGGAGCTGGGAGCCGATCTGGTGACCGTCAGCTCCCACAAGATTCACGGGCCGAAAGGGGTAGGTGCGCTCTATGTGCGCGAGGGGCTGCGGCTGGAACCGATTCTGTTCGGCGGAGGACAGGAAAACGGTCTGCGCAACGGAACAGAAAATCTGCCCGGCATCGTCGGGTTTGCCAAAGCGTCAGAGATCACCCTGCAGGATTTGCCGGAAAAAACGGCGCGGATGCGGGAAATACAGAACTATTTTATGGGAGAGCTGCGCAAGATCAAACGGACGATGTTAAACACACCGGAGGACTGCTGTTCTCCCCACATTGTCAACGCCTCTTTTCCCGGAATCCGTTCGGAGATTCTTCTGCACACACTGGAGCAGAAAGAGGTCTATGTGTCAAGCGGTTCTGCCTGTGCTTCCCATGACAAGAAGCATAAAAAAGTGTTGGAAGTGATGGGGCATGACCGGGAGCGTGCAGACAGCTCCATCCGCTTCAGCTTCAGCACCGAAACCACCATGCAGGAAATACGGGAAGCGGCGGCAATCGTACGGGAGGCCGTGGAGGATTTGCAGAGAAAACTGCGGATTCGGTGAGTCTCTCGGCGGAAAAGAGCAGAGAACAGCATGCGTCCATCATGCAAGACGGAGGAAACGAAAAAATTTAAAACAGAAAAGGAAGAAACACATGAATGATGTGATTATGATAAAATACGGTGAGATTATCTTAAAAGGGCAGAACCGCCCTTTGTTTGAGGAAAAGCTCATCAAGAACATCAAATTTAAAATCAATGGATTGGGCGAATATAAAATCAAGAAAATGCAGGCGACGATTTATATTGAGCCGAAGGATCCGGAATATCCCTATGAAACTGCAATCCAAAGACTTCTGACCGTTTTCGGCATTGTGTCGGTGACCAGGGCAAAGCATTTGGAAAAAGATATGGAGAAGGTGAAGGCGGAGGCGCTTCGGTGCATGGAAGCGCTGAAAGGAAAGGCGAAAACCTTTAAGGTGGAATCCAAGCGTTCCGATAAAAAATTCCCCTTAAAATCGCCGGACATCAACCAGGAGGTCGGGAATTACCTGTATGATCATTTAAACGGAATCATTGATGTGGATGTGCATCATCCCGATGTGGTTCTGCGTGTGGAAATCCGGGATGAAGGCGCCTATGTGTATGCCTCGAAAGAGAAAGGCCCCGGCGGTTTGCCGGTGGGGATCAACGGCAAGGCGGCGCTGCTGCTGTCAGGAGGAATCGACAGCCCGGCGGCAGGCTTTCTGATGGCGCGAAGAGGCGTGGAGCTGATCGGCGTCCATTTTCATTCCTATCCCTATACCAGCGAACGGGCGAAACAGAAGGTGGTGGATTTGGCAAAGGTGCTGACCCGCTATTGCGACCGCTTCAAATTGTTTGTGGTTCCCTTCACTGAGATTCAGTTGGAAATCAATGATAAATTTCCCTCCGAGTATATGACCTTGATTATGCGGCGGTATATGATGAAGATTGCCGAGCGGATTGCGGAGAGAGAAGGCGCAAGAGCGCTGGTGACCGGGGAGAGCCTGGGGCAGGTCGCAAGCCAGACCATGTATGCCCTTCATGTCACCAATTCCGCGGTGACCCTGCCGGTGTTCCGTCCTCTGATTGGTCTGGACAAAGAGGATATTGTCGGAATCTCCCGGCGGATGGGTGCGTTTGACATTTCCATTCAGCCCTATGAGGACTGCTGTACCGTGTTCACCCCCAAACACCCGAAAACCAAGCCTATGCTGGATGTGGTGGAGCGGATTGAAGCGAAAGAGGATTTCTCGAAACTGGTGGAGGATGCTGTGGAGAACGCAGAGGTGATTTCTTTGCAGTATGAAGCGGAGTAAAAGCCGGCAATTCAGGTGAGAGATTATGGAATAGCCGAAGCGAAAGCCGAATCGGCTGAAAGCGTATGATGATTCCTCCGTTGGAGCATATTTTATTACGATATGTACAAAAAATCATATCACATTGTTGAGTTTGCCCCTACAATTTCCGGAGTTATCAAGCAGTTGAAAGGTTCGGTAACCAAGGAAAGCGGACATCCAATCTGGTAAAAATTATTCCACGACCGCATCACACGCAACGAGAAAGAATATCAAAAAATTTGGGAATACATTGAAACAAACCCTCTAAAATGGGAAGAAGACTGCTTTTATCCGAAAGAATCGTAACTGAAAAACATCATAAACATACATACAAAGAGCAGAGCGCGGAAAGAAGGAATCATGATGAGATGTGAAATTGTAGCGGTAGGAACCGAGGTTGTCACAGGGGATATTGTCAACACAAATGCCCCATACATCGCAAAGGAACTGAATAATTTGGGGATTCAGACGGTCTTTCATACCGCTGTGCGGGATGAGATGGACGAGATGGTGGAAGTGTTGCAGCTCGCACAGAAGCGTGCTGATTTGATTATCACAGTCGGCGGATTAGGGCCGACCTATGACGATATCACCAAGGAGGCGGTCTCCAAGGTTTCCGGACATCCGCTGATCCCCTCCAAAGAGGTGGAGAACGGCATCCGGGATTATTTTTTGAAGCTGAACCGCACCATGACAGACAACAACCTGCGCCAGGCGATGGTGTTCAAGGACGGAATCATTTTCCGCAATGACTTCGGCACGGCGCCCGGCTTGGCAGTCAAGGAGGGCGAAACCATCTTCATTCTTCTGCCCGGTCCGCCCAGAGAACTGCAACCGATGTTTCACAATCTGGTCATTCCTTATCTGACAGAGGGTGCTCACACCTTCATCAAGGAGAAGACCCTGAAGGTGTTCGGAATGGGGGAATCGGGAATAGAAGCGCTGCTCTATGACCTGATGACCGAGTCGAAAAATCCGATTCTTGCGCCCTATGCCAAGACCGGGGAAGTGTTTTTGAAACTGACCGCCCGCGGCAGTACGCCGGAGGAGGCGGAAAAAATTCTACAGCCGGTTTATGAGAAGGTATATGCACGACTGGAAAAGCATATCTACGGCGAGGATGCGGATACGCTTCCGAGCAAGGCAATGGCGCTGTTGCGGAAGAAGGGGAAAAAGGTTGCCTTCTGCGAATCCTGCACGGGAGGCTATGTGGCAAAAACACTGACCGACCTGCCCGGTTCCTCCGAGGTGTTCGATTGCGGCGTGGTGACCTATTCCAATGCGATGAAGGCGAAGCTGGTCGGCGTCAGCCCGGTGGTGCTGAAAAACCAGGGAGCGGTCTGTGAGGAGACTGCCATTCAGATGGCGAAGGGCATCAAACAGCTTTCCGGTGCGGATATCGGCATCAGCGTGACGGGCATCGCAGGACCGGGAGGCGGAACGGAGGAAAAGCCCGTCGGGTTGGTCTATATCGGTTTTCATACGGAGGGTGCTTCGGTGACCAGAAAGCTGACTTTGACCGGAGACCGGGAAAAGATTCGCATCCTTACCGTGAAGAATGTATTTTCAATGTTAATTGATTACTTAATCTGAAAAAATGGAAAAAGTGCAGAGAACCAAGAACAGCGTACCTATGTGCGCTGTTCTTTTTCTGTGAATTAATAAATCGCCTGCGGCACGCATAGAATAGAATACCATCAAAAGGGAAAAGGGGTTTTCATATGGTTGTGTTTCACTTGCGCCGCAAGGCGGTTGTCCGCTCAGTTTTATCTTTGTGCTTGCTTGCTGTCTGTGCGGTGATTTTGGCACAAACTTTTTTTACGGATACTGTCCGCCCGGCGGATGCCGCTGTGACAGACGCTGTTTCTCTGCCTGTGATTATGTATCATCATGTGCTGGAG
>CAKRUL010000127.1 GCA_934403665.1 uncultured Clostridia bacterium
AGTATGAATAAAGCTACATTAGTTATTATGGCAGCTGGAATAGGAAGTCGGTTTGGTGGTGGTATCAAACAGTTAGAGCCGGTTGGACCAAAGGGTGAAATCATTATGGACTATTCTATTTATGATGCGATGGAAGCAGGTTTTGATAAAATTGTTTTTATCATCAAAAAAGAAATTGAAAAAGAATTCCGTGAGATGACCGGAAAGCATATAGAAAAGATGATCGATGTCGATTATGCTTTCCAGGAACTCGACAAGGTTCCGGAAGGATTTCATATTCCGGAAAACAGAAAAAAACCCTGGGGAACCGGTCATGCCATTTTGTGCGCAAAGGATTTGATTCAGACGCCGTTTGCCGTCATCAATGCGGATGATTATTATGGTTCTTTCGCTTATCAGACAATGGCGGAGCATTTAAAGAGCGGATCCGATGAGTATGCAATGGTAGGCTTTTTGTTGAAAAATACCCTGACAGAAAACGGAACCGTTGCAAGGGGAATTTGCGAGGCGGATAACGGTTATTTAAAGACCATTACCGAACGGACCAAAATTCAGGATTCCAAATATACCGAGGACGGAGAACATTGGATCGCATTGCCTGAGGATTCCATTGCTTCGATGAATTTGTGGGGCTTTGACACGACCATCTTTCATTATCTGGAAGAGGGATTTGTTCAGTTCTGCAAAGAAAAGGGAACAGAAGAAAAGAGCGAATTCTTCCTTCCGAGTGTTGTTGACCGTCTGATTCAGAGCGGCGAAAAACGCGTGAAAGTTTTGTCTACTCCGGAAAAATGGTACGGCGTTACATACCGGCAGGACATGGAGATGGTGCAGCAGGCGATGGCAAAACTGACAGAGGAGGGAAAATATCGTGGAATTTAAAGAAATCATAGAACAATTCCAAGTACCCGAGACCTTTATCAGCTGTGAGCCATACGGGGAAGGGCATATCAATGACACCTATCTGGTCACATGCGAGGGAAGAAAATATATTCTTCAGAGAATGAATCACCATGTGTTCCAGCATCCCGAACAATTGATGAGCAACATTGTGAAAGTGACAGAGCATCTGAAAAAGAAAATTGTGGAAAACGGCGGCGATCCCCTGCGTGAAACGCTGACGGTGATTCCGACCAAAGACCAGAAGAGCTTTTTTGTGACACCGGACGGCAATTATTTCAGAATGTATTATTTTATCGAAAAGGCAAAAACCTATCAAGTCGTGGAAAAACCGGTTCATTTCTACAATGCTGCAAAGGCGTTCGGACGCTTTCAGAAGCTGTTGAATGATTTTCCGGCGGATGAGCTGTATGAAACCATCCCCAATTTCCACCATACCCAGAAACGGTTTGAGGCATTAAAAAAAGCAATTGCTGAAAATAAAGCAGGAAGAAAAGCGGAAGTGGAATCCGAAATTGCTTTTGCGCTGGAACGGGAAAAGGATGTTTCTGTTTTGGTGGATTTGATTGCGGAAAAGAAAATACCGCTTCGTGTAACGCATAATGATACCAAATTCAACAACATTATGATAGACGATGAAACCAACGAGGGCATTTGCGTGATTGATTTGGATACCGTTATGCCCGGTTCCTTGCTGTACGATTACGGAGATTCTCTGCGATTCGGCACCAATCCCGTCAGTGAGGACGAAAAGGATTTATCCAAAGTGTATATGGATGTTGAATTGTTTGAACAGTTTTCCAAGGGCTTCATTGAAGAGATGGGGGATACCCTGACGGAAACCGAACGGCAGTTCATGCCTTTTTCTGCGAAACTGATGACCTTCGAATGCGGGATTCGGTTTTTGACAGATTATCTGGAAGGGGATCATTATTTTAAGATTCACTATCCGGAACAGAATTTGGACCGTACCAGAACGCAATTTAAGCTGGTGGCGGACATGGAACAGAAAATGGAACAGATGAAAGAAATCGTTGCCAAATATTAAAGGAACAGAGCGCGGAACATTCGATGAAATCCGGCTTTTGTATCGAAAAAAGAGACCGATGGATGTCGGTCTCTTTTTGTGTGTGCGCCCGGCGGCGCACGTTTCTAACGGGTGTAAGTCCCGAATCCGCCCGGTAGTGGGAAGGATATAGCCGAAGGCAAGGGTGTCCATCGTGAGGTGGAATCTGAAGGAAGCCGGATGTGGGAACAGACTAACCACGGGCAAATCTCTGGTCTGACGAACAGAAAACACATATAAGGTTTCGCATGAGGAAAAACGGTGTAGTCGTACGGTCAGCGTGTTTGCCATACGAAAATTTAAGTACCTTGGCTTTTGTTTTGGGAAGAACAGAAAAGGAATCTATGTCCGTGTCCATGGGAAGTCATGGAAGAAAGCCAAGGAGAACCTGCGCAGGCTCACTTCCCGAAGCAAGTGCGGAAGTACAGTGAAAACCATGGGACGCATAAAAGAATACATGCGAGGATGGCTGAACTATACAGTATGGCGGACATGAAAAGGAACATCGAAGACCTGAATGGATGGCTGTATAGAAGGATACGAATGTGTATCTGGAAACAGTGAAAACTGCAAAAGACCCGAAAACGGAAGCTGATAGATCTGGGAATGCCGGAATGGGTAGCCGGTGAAGGAGCCTACAGTCGAAAATCCTATTGGAGAATGGCGGGAAGCGATGTATTAAACAGAGCTTTAACAAAAGAAAGACTGATAAACTGGGGCTACTATGGATCAGCCACAGCCTATCAGTCCATGCACGTCAACTATTGAAACCGCCGTGTACCGAACGGTATGCACGGTGGTGTGAGAGGACGGCGGCTAGTCACCGCCTCCTACTCGATTGCGCAGAAAAGAGTTTACTGATTTCTTGTAGTGGTTGAAATGTAGCTTCGGTCTATCGTAATCACGGTATGGTAAGTCTCATTCAGTTGCTTCACCTTTTGATCGATGACATGGCAAAGCTCCTTATCGCTCATGGAAAAAGAAAACGGAACCATGATGTCAAACAAAAGGTTGGAATGCGTGTTGCCGAACACAACGCGGAAATCGTGAATGGACAATTCTTCCGAGACGGTTTTTACAATGCTTGTGACCTGCTCTTTTAAGTGATTCACCCGTTCATCATCTGTCACGATAGGATCCAAATGAATCACCAAGTGAATGTTCAAGTCATGGAGAAAATCATACTCGATATTATCAATCACATCGTGACTCACCATGATGTCCTGCTTGGCAGGGACTTCGACATGAACGGAGGCAAAACAGCGTTCGGGGCCGTAATTGTGAATCACAAGATCATGCAAACCGATTACGCCGTCATAGGACAAGATCTTCTGATAAAAAATATTGACCAGATCCTTATCCGGAGCAGTGCCCAAAAGCGGATTCACAGTTTCTATCACAAATTTTATACCGGATATCATAATAAACAGCGCTACTGCAACTCCCATATAGCCATCCAGTTGAAATCCTGTAAATTGAGCAATGACGGCTGAGAAAAGAACTGCGGTGGTTGCATAGACATCGTTCAGGCTGTCAGCGGCTGTGGCTTGCAGTGCGGATGAGTGAATGCGTTTCCCAATCTTTTGGTTAAACATGCCTTGCCAAAGCTTCAACAGAATAGAAACAGCTAAGACAAAAAACGTGATATAGCTGAAATGCACTTCCTCCGGATGAAAGATCTTATTCACTGAGGAGGAAATTAATTGAAGCCCTAAAAAGAGAATGACAAAGGAAACGATCAAACCGGTAATATATTCCATTCTGGCATGGCCGTATGGATGTTCCGCATCCGCCGGTTTTCCGGAAAGTTTAAAACCAATCAGCGTAATGATTGAGGAAGCGGCATCAGACAGGTTATTCACGGCGTCGGCAATGATGGAAATGCTGTGAAAGAAAATCCCGGTCAGAATCTTTATCAAAAATAAAAAAGAATTGGAAAGAACGCCGGCCCATCCGGCAAGCTTCCCATAACTTTCCCGCACAGCAGGGTTCTTGACATCATTTCGGTTTTTCACAAAATGTTTTATAATTTGTTCTGTCATGGATGACTCTCCTTTTCCGGATTGGAAGTCTCTTTGTGGATTCTATCGTTTGTTTTCCGGTTTTACGGAATTGCATTTATTGTAGCACGCTTTAAAACAGAAGTCAATTTCGGAAAAGATAGAAAAACGGTTGACAAATGATGGAATTGAATGTAAAATAATAACTGGAATGAAAAAATGTGTTTTCAAAAGGCGGGGGAATGTTATGTTATGTCCAAATTGCAGAATGGAAAATGAGGAAAATGCTGTTTTTTGCCAGAGATGCGGAAATCCGATGGAAGAACCGCAGAGCGCTTTGGAGCATTTGGGAACAGAGGACGATTTTCAAGAGCCAGAAACAAAAGAAACCGAAGGTTTGGCTTGTAATGTTGCGTTAGAGGAGGAAGAGCCGTTTTTCGATGAGGGGGATCCGACAACATCTGAGAATTTCTATTCTTTAGAGGGTGGGATCCTTCCGGAAACCGAAAGGAAAAAATCCTTTTGGCACAATAAAAAGAAACGAAATATTTTGCTGGGTTCGCTAATCGGGGTGCTGGTGATCAGCGCAGCCGTTTTTGTCGGTATGAATCATGCCTATCTGGAATGCAGATTGGCGATTCTTGCTCATAAGAATAACAAAATGATAGAAGTTTATCAGAAAAATATGGAGGATAAACGCTTTGTCAAGCAGATGAAACGTTTTTCAACAGAACAGGTGAACAAAGCCTATAAATCCTATAAAAACAATCACAGCAGCTTCACGGAAGCGAAGAAAACAATGGAGACTTACGGGTATTTTATTGATGTTTCCATGTATGAAGAGGATCTTGAAACGATTGATACGTCAAGACATTATTATCAAGAGGGAGAAAATTATGCGCGACAAGGCGATATGCTGAATGCTGCAATTGCTTATCAGAAGGTCAATCCGCTGGATGACAAAAATTATTCGAGCAGTTCTATATACTTTCAAATAAACATGAGTCAGATTGCCAGCAAGGCAGTCAGCAAATTGGAAACTTTTCAGAACACAGGAGATTTCAAAGGCGGAAATGAATTCATTGAAAGTATTCGGCCGGTTCTGGAAGAGAACGACTTTTTTCTCAAGAAGGCCTATCGTTTTTGGGCGGAAATGGCACAGTC
>CAKRUL010000128.1 GCA_934403665.1 uncultured Clostridia bacterium
TTCGTTTAAATGATCAATATACTCTTTGGCAATGCTTTTATTTTTCGCGTAAATACCGCTGCAAAAGCCGAACAGCACCATGGCGACAATCAACACAATTGCACGGTTCAGTCCCTTTGTGATAAGCACAACCGCTGTAAATGACAGCATACTGGACAACGTGCAGAGCATCGTCACCGTTTCCCTTTGCGAGAACCCCTTATCAATCAGCTTGTGGTGCAAATGTCCTCTGTCGGCATGCATAATTCCCTGCCCCTTTGCCAACCGTCTCAAAATGGCGAAAGAGGTGTCGAACAAGGGGAGTCCCAGCACGATGATCGGAATAATCAATGAGACCAGCGTGTATCCCTTGAAAAAGCCCTGAATGGACAGGGTGGACAAAATAAAGCCGAGGAACAGCGCCCCTGTGTCGCCCATGAAAATTTTTGCAGGATGCTGGTTATACGGAAGAAATCCGAAACAAGCACCGGCAACTGCAACCAAAACGACCCCGATATGAGGGATTCCCATCACAATCGTTAAAAACACCAAAGCCAGGGCAGAGATGCCAGAAATGCTGGCGGCAAGACCATCCAACCCGTCAATCAGATTCACCGCATTGGTAATCAGAATAATCCATACAAAGGTCACCGGGATGGACAAAAAGTCCAAGTTAATCATTTTTCCTCCCATGGAGAAAGGAAGGGTAAAAAAGTCGATGCGCACACCGCCCCAAATCACGACAACTGCCGCCACAATCTGCCCCAGCAGTTTCACAATCGGCTTCAGCTGATAAATATCATCCAAGATGCCGACGATGATAATCACAAATGCTCCTGCCAGAATAGCAATCAACTCGTGGTCAATGACTCCGGTGAAACATGCCACGCTCACAACAAAGCCAAGGAAAATCGCCGCACCGCCCATGCGCGGAATCGGCTTTTTGTGCATTCTTCGGTTATCCCGCGGAACGTCCACCGCATTGAGTTTGAATGCAATGACCCGCACAATCGGAACCGAAGCGAAAGTAATCAAAAACGCCAGTGCAAAACCAAATATCAAATTATAATCCACCATAACGTTTCCCCTATTTCATCAGATTCTGTCAACAAAGCCCAGCTTCCGGTAAACTTTCCGAAGCGTTTTTGCCGCAAGACGGCCGGCTCGCTGTGCTCCCTGTGTGTATACCTCTTTCAGATAGTCCTTGTTGTCCAAAAGTTCATTGTATCGTTCCCGGATCGGGCGCAGCCCTTCAGCAACCGCCTCTCCGACAGCCAGCTTAAAGTCTCCGTAGCCCTTGCCGTCGAATTCCTGTTCGATCTCCTCAAAGGTCTTATCGGTCATGATGGAATAAATCGCCATCAGATTTTCAATGCCGTCCTTGCCTTCTCCGCGGCAGATTCTGGTGTCCGAATCGGTGACCGCGCGTTTCATCTTGCGAATAATAACCTCCGGTTCATCCACCACCGAAACATATCCGTTGGGATTGCTGTCCGACTTGGACATCTTTTTCATCGGATCCTGCAAGCTCATGATTCTTGCACCCACTTCGGGAATATAGGGCTCAGGGATGGTGAATACCTCTCCATACAAGCGGTTAAACCGCTCTGCGAGCACTCTTGTAATCTCCAAATGCTGTTTCTGATCTGCTCCGACCGGAACAAGATCTGCCTGATACAGCAAGATATCCGCCGCCATCAGAACGGGATAGACAAACAGTCCCACTCCTACGCTGGCGTCCTTCGTGTTTTTTGATTTGTCCTTAAACTGCGTCATGCGGGACAATTCCCCCATATAGGTGGTGCAGGTCAAAGCCCAGGAAAGCTCGGCGTGCTGCGGAACATGAGACTGGAAAAACAAGGTGGATTTCTCCGGATTCAAACCGCATGCCATATACAAGGCAAGAACCTCATAGCACCGTTTTCTCAGCTTCACCGGATCCTGCGGCACCGTCAGTGCATGCATGTCCGCAATCATAAACAGACATTCATATTCCTCCTGCAGCTTGACCCAATTCTTGACCGCTCCCAAATAATTTCCGAGGGTCATAATGCCGGAGGGCTGCAAACCGCTTAAAATGATTTTCTTATCCATTCCTATAAACCTCTTTGCTCAATATTTTTCAAAGCTTTCGCCATCAGCCGGATGCCCTTGACGATATTTTCATCCGAGGAGGTGGAATAATTCAAACGGAAGAAGGGCGTCGGTGCCTCAATATCCGTCATAAAGTTACAGCCCGGCACAAAAGCGACATTCTGCTCGATCATCGGCTTCACCAGCTTTGCAGAATCCACATCCCTGTGAATCTCGCACCAGATGAACAATCCGCCCTCCGGTCTGGTATAGGTCACAAATTCCGGGAAGGTCTCGTCCATCGTCTTTAACATCAGACCGCATTTATGCCCATAGAGCTCTCTTGCCTTGCGGACATGATCGGAAAAAGAATAGTTTTTCAGCCATTCATATGCCATTGCCTGGGAAAACAGATTGGTATGTACATCGTTCACCTGTTTTAACACCGTAATCTTCTGACAAATCTTTTTGTTTGCCACCGCAAACCCAATCCGGAGTCCCGGAGAGAGTACCTTGGAAAGGGAACCGACATAAATCACATGCTCTCCCGATTCATCCATCGACTTGATGGTCGGCACATCTTTTCCGGCGAACCGCAGTTCACCGTATGGATTATCTTCAATGATCAGCACATTGTGCCGGATGCAGATTTCAAGAACTTTTCTTCGTTTCTCTTCACTCGCTGTAATTCCGGAAGGATTCTGGAAGGTGGGAATCGTATACAGCAATTTAATCTTCGGATTGGCAGACAGCGTGGCTTCCAGCATGTCGGTATCCATCCCGTCCGGCTGAAGTGAAATGCCGAAAAGCGGCGCTTCATAGGTGCGGAATGCGTTCAGCGCGCCGATAAAACTGGGCGTTTCACATGCAAGACCGTCCCCCTTGTCAAGAATTGCCTTTGCCGCGAGGTCGATTGCCTGCTGCGCCCCGCTGGTGATAATCAGCTGATCCCCTTCTTTTAAAATTCCCTTCTCTTTCATTTGATCCGAGAGAATTTCCACCAAAGGCTGGTATCCTTCCGTAATCCCATATTGCAGATACAAGCCCGGATTCTCCGTCAGAAGCCGCTGGGAAATCTCTTTGAGCTCCTCCACCGGAAAGGTTTCGGGAGAGGGGTTTCCTCCTGCAAAAGAAATGACGCCCGGCTTCTGCATCATTTTAAACATTTCGCGGATGGCAGAACCTTTGACTCCGCTCATCCGACCCGCGAAATTATATTCCATTCTATCATAACCTCCCAAGCACAGTCCAATCACGAACCGGCATATTTCTTCGGTCTGAGCACAGCTTGTCAAATCACTGCGCCGTCCCAAAACCGCTCTTTTAAGTTTATCATAAAACAATATACTTGACAATATCTTTGGATTAATTTAATATATTTATATGACATCAGAGGCAGGCAGTCTGTTCTGCTGTATTCTGAAAAGAAACCGGAGGAAAACACAAATGGCAAAAGAGATCAGAACCCGTTTTGCGCCAAGCCCCACCGGCTATATGCATGTGGGAAATCTTAGAACCGCTTTGTATGCCTATCTTCTCGCAAAACATGATAACGGGAAATTCATTTTGAGAATTGAAGATACCGACCAGGAGCGTTATGTGGAGGGTGCGGTTGACATCATCTTCCATACACTGAAGGAAACCGGATTGATTCACGATGAAGGCCCGGATGTCGGCGGAGATTACGGCCCCTATATTCAAAGCGAACGGCGCGATCTTTATAAAAAGTATGCACAACAGCTGGTGGAAAGCGGTCACGCCTACTACTGCTTCTGTGACAAAGAACGGCTGGATAAGCTGAAAAACCGAAACGAGCAGTTAAAACAACCGAATAAATATGACAAGCACTGTCTGCACCTGTCCAAGGAAGAGATTGAAGAAAATCTGAAAAACGGGGTGCCGTACGTCATCCGTCAGAACATTTCCAAGACAGGAACGACCTCTTTCGAGGATGAAATCTTCGGAAAGATCACAGTGGACAACGATACGTTGGATGACAACGTGCTTTTGAAATCCGATGGCCTCCCGACTTACAATTTTGCAAACGTGGTGGATGACCATCTGATGGGCATCACACATGTCATCCGCGGAAACGAATATCTTTCCTCAACCCCGAAATACAACTTGCTGTATGAAGCGTTCGGCTGGGAAATTCCGAAATACATTCACTGTTCCCCGGTCATGAAGGACGCACAGCACAAGCTCTCCAAACGAAACGGCGATGCCTCCTATGAGGATCTGAAGGCAAAAGGCTATCTGACCGAAGCGATTTTAAACTACATTGCTCTGCTGGGATGGAGCCCGCAGGGAGAACAGGAAATTTTCACACTTCCCGAGCTGGTCAAAGCTTTTGAAATCAGCGGTATTTCCAAGTCCCCGGCGATCTTTGACGAGCAGAAGCTCCGCTGGATGAACGGCGAATATATCCGCAAGATGAGCCCGGAGCAATTCTATGCGCTTGCCCTTCCCTATTTGAAAGAAGCTGTCAAGCGGGAGGATATTGATCTGAAAGAAATCGCGGAATTGATTCATACCCGCACAGAAGTGCTGAACGACATTCCGGAAATGGTGGATTTTATCGACACTCTGCCGGAATATTCCGTTGACCTCTATTCCCATAAAAAAATGAAAACCAATCCGGAGAACTCCAAAGAAAGCCTGGAGAAAGTTCTCCCCGTATTGGAAAGCATTGAAAACTGGACAATGGAAGAAATTCATGAAAAGCTCTTTGCGCTGATTGCGGAGCTCGGTGTGAAAAACGGATTGATTTTGTGGCCGGTTCGCGTTGCGGTTTCCGGAAAGGCGTTTACCCCGGGCGGCGGTGTAGAACTTGCGGCAATTCTCGGAAAAGAGGAAACCATCAAAAGAGTCAAGGACGGCATCAAGCGGTTAGAAAAATAAGATTGCCCTGCCGATCACAACCGATACGAGGCGAAACAAAAATGTTCTGCCTCTGTATCGGTTTTTTTCATGCAAAGTCATAACCACCGGCAAAGCCGGTGGCTTGCTCAGCCCTATAAGGGCATGTTACTGGCTGGGCTGAAAGC
>CAKRUL010000129.1 GCA_934403665.1 uncultured Clostridia bacterium
GGTTTAAACTGACCGTCATCATACCCTTTGATAATTCCCAGAGATGATAATACATCAATGGATTCCTGATTTTTGCCGTCAGCCGTCACATCCGGAAATTGCAGTGCAAATACATTCATCGAAAACAGCATTGCAATTGCCAGTGTAAGTACTGTGAGCTTTTTGAAAATCTTCATGTGTTCATCCTCCTTTGTTTTTACACAACCACATCAATATTTTAACACACAACATTGATAAAATCAATAGCGGAAACTTGTTTTCCTATTATTTTCCTTCTTATTTTAATGCTTTCAGCAAGCGGATATCCTCTCCGTAAAATTCACAGAGATGAAAGGAACCAATCAACCGGGAAGCAAGACGCGTTGTATAGATCTGTTCAATATCCTGCAGTTTCAGATTGGAATTAATGATCATTTTTTTATGGTTCAAAAGCCGGGTATTCACAATTTCAAAAATGGCGGGAATCCCATAGGATGTCCGCGCTTCTGTTCCCAGATCGTCAATAATCAGCAGATCGGACTGATAAATATTTTCCATGGCGTTTTCGATATCATACTGCACTTCCCTACGGTAAAATTTATAATCCTCTGCAATGTCAATGATTTCTTGCAATACAGCTGGAAAGAAAGGTCTTCCCAAGCCCTGTATTTCCGGAAAAAAACAAGTTTTTTTCCTCCGGTTGATCAAACTTCTCAAGGAACTGCTTGGAAAGCGCTAAAATATTTTTCATATTACGGCGAGCACTCGGATACCCATCCTTCTCTGTATTGTCATAATAATTCAGACTGAAATCGGAAAGATGCTGAATATCCAAAATATATTTGATGCTGTTTTGGTTATAAGCAGTTTCCCGCAGAATTTTCTCCAGACAGGAGCATCTTTTCTCCATGACAAAGCCGGTGTCGCGGCATACAGGACAATCATAAACAGCATCCAGATAATCTGCCGGATAGCCGTTGCAGACCAACAAATGTTTTTTCTTTTGCTCCAGACCGTTTGCCAGATCTTTGATTTTCGCGGCAGTCAGATCGCCATTCTGATCCGAAATCATTCTCACGGCTTCTTCCATCAGGGAAAAAAGCTGAAGCCGCGCTTCTTTATATTCCGGAATCTTTTGTTCCACTTCCTGTTTTCGGCGTTCCAATTCCTGTTTGTTGTGCACTCTCTTCTGTTCCAATTGCTCATAGGCCAGGCGATAAATCTCCTTATTATATCCCATTTCTGCCTCCCCTATTTTTCCCTGGCCTGCTTGGCGCGCAGCGCCTCGGTGATTTTCTCATAATCATATCCCGTCTGACTGTAATTGTGGAACGCTGTCTTCTTTCCGTAAGAAACAGCAGATGCAGGCTTCTGATAGGTTCCGGATGCATTCGTCTTAAGAACCTTATCGATATAAGGAAAATTAATCTTTCCCGTGTTCAAAATCGTCTTGTCAATCGCCTCCTTGATGGTTTCCTTTGTTGCGCCGTATTTCTCCATCCAGGAATCAATATACTTCTTCTCGATGTCATAAAAATCTCTGTTTAACGAAAACAGTTCTCTCAGCTCTGCATATCGGTCCGTCGCGGCTGTCTGCGTCACATTCTGTTCTCTGTTCCAAAGATATTCTTCAATTTTTTCATAATCGGTCAGTCCCTGCGAAAGCCATTCCAATGCGACCTTTGCAATATAGGGAATGTTTTTGATTCCCTTTGATACACAGTATCCTGCAGAGGCTGCCACAACATCAAAAGGAACTCGATTTTCCACAAATAAATCGTATAATTCCTCCAAGTCTTTGTGTGATATTTCACTGCCAATCTGTGCTTCTATATATGCAATCTGTTTTTTGAACTCGCTGTTCCCGGCAAGAAAACGTACGGCGTCCGGTCTTTTTTTCGGCGCGGCAGAAGCCGGATTCTGCGAAATGTTTTTCTTACAAACAGCCTCCAAATCCAAAAATTCAATGGAATTCTCTTCGAGACTGATCAGTCCCTCCTTGCTGAAGTACTGCCAAGCCGCCTCGATTTCCTCTTTGCTGACCCCCAGTTTCTCCATAATGATTGCACTGTTCAGCTCAGATTCGTCCTTCGTTGCCGCATAGTAAGCATACAGGTAAATCTTTAAATAATCAGCATTTGCCTCCGGCAAATGCCTTTCAAAAAAATCGTATGGTACTTTTATATATTTTCTGGTTCGCTTTTTTATGACCCGCGTCCCGTCCGTCATATTCAACACTCCTATACCCCGTATCTGCCTTCCAAAGCCCGTACAAGCGTCACTTCATCTGCATACTCAATATCTGCCCCCACCGGAAGACCGTTTGCCAGACGGGTAATATTATCACAAAACGGCTTCAGCATTTTCGCAATATAAAGAGCGGTTGTCTCCCCCTCCACATTCGCATTGGTAGCGAGAATAACCTCCCTGATGCCGCCTTTTGCGACCCGTTCTATCAACTCTTTGATTCGGATATCATCCGGCCCGATTTCATTTAACGGCGATATTGCACCGTGCAGCACATGATAAACGCCATGATACTCTTTGGTGTTTTCCATAGCCAAAACATCTTTCGGGCTCTCTACCACACAGATCACCGACGGATCCCGTGACGGGTCTGCGCAGATTGCACAGCGTTCCCGATCTGTAAGGTGAAAACACTGGTCGCAGTATCTGATTTTTTCTTTTGCGTCGATCAGCGCCCGGGCGAAATTCTGCGCATACTCTTTCTCTCGGGAAATCACATAAAACGCCAATCTCTGTGCCGTTTTTTTGCCGATTCCCGGCAGCTTATTGAATTCTTCCATCAATCTCGCCAGCGGCGCGACATAGTAACTCATCTGCCGGCTCCCTTAAAACAGGCCGGGCATGCCGCCCAGATTGCCGGTCACCTTTCCTATCTTTTCCTGCTTTGCCTTCTCCACGGTCTTAATGCCTTCATTGACAGCGGCTACAATCAAGTCCTCCAGCATTTCAATATCATCGGGATCCACGATTTCCGGGTTCAGTTTCAACTCCTGAATCTCATTTTTCCCGCTGATTTTCAGCTTCACAGCACCGCCTCCGCTGGTAATCTCCATCACCTCAGCGTCAAAAGACTCCTGCGCTTTCAGAAGATCCTCCTGCATTTTCTGAGCCTGTTTAATCATATTGTTCATATTCATTCCGCCCATGCCACCCATGGGAAATCTCTGTCTTGCCATTTTCTTGTTCCTTTCTATTCCAAATGAAATCTGATTTCATCATCTTCCTGAATTTTTTGAATCACGTCATCCAGGGGATTTTCCTTTGCGGAAGACTCCTCTTTTTTTTGCGGAACCTCTTCCAAAACGACTGAAATATCCGCATCAAAAAGCCGTTTCACGGATTGCACAATTATTGTATCATATTTACTCATTTTTGCAATATGATAAAGGGAATTTTGCCGAAAAAGAATGGAAATCTTATTTCCAGCTCCGGAAACTTTTTGAATCTCCGCACGTTCCATGATACCCCGGAATGCAAAGTCCGCATCCGCAGCCGCATCATTGATTACCTCGGAAAACCGTTCCACAATCTGATCCAGTTTCTCATCCGAAACGACATTTTTCTCCGGTTCGGGCGGTTGCTGCATTTCCTCAGCGAAGGAAACGTTTTCCGTCGCAAAGCTTTGCAATGCCTCCGCCAGATCTTCTTCCTCCATCGGCACAAACGCCGGTTCCTCCGCTTGTTCCGCCTCTTCTGATACGAAATCCGCCGGCTGAGGGGAAACGACCGGTTCCTCCTCCGGAATATCATACGCATCCGGGGAAGCAAGTTCTTTTGGCTCCTCTTCCGTCTCCGGCTCATTGGCTTCCTGTGCAAGCTCGTCTGCCTGCTCCAACAGTTCTTCCAACGGAATGCCTTCCTCCAGAAAAACGGTTTCCGCTTCCCGCGGTTCTTCCGTCGGAACCGCTTCTTTTTCGGGTTCCGGAACGATAGATTTCTCCCGAACCTTCTGCGCTTCCTGCACAGAAGGAGGCGTGGTTTCTCCTGTGCCCGGAGCCTGCGCGATCTTCTGTTCCAGACATTCTATCCGGTTCAAAATCGCATTGATGTCCCGATCGGTTTCTTTCGCCGCAATTTTCAGCATTGCGGTTTCCAAAGCAATCTTGGGATTGGTGATAAACTTCGCATAGCTCATCGTGTCAAACAGAACTTCAATAATATGCAAAATCCGATTCAAGGGAATCTGTTTTGCCGTCTGTTCCAGTTCCGCAACCGTTTCCTCCGATACATCCAGCACATCCAATGGATTTTTTGTGGTTTTCACAATCATCAAATTGCGGAAATATTCAACGAGATCATCGCTCAGTTTCAAAATATCCGTTCCTTGATACACCGCCTCATTGACCATCAGCAATGCGGAAGAAATCTCTTCCTGAATCACGGCATTTGCCAGCTTTGAAACAAAAACCGGATCGGATGCCCCCAAGATATTCGCAATATCTTCAAAACCAATCTCATCTTTTCCCGCACTGACACATTGATCCAAAATACTCAGCGCATCCCGAATGGATCCGTCCGCCGCCTTTGCCAACAATCTGATGCCCTCCGGAGAAACTTTCAGTCCGTCCTTGTCCACCACCTGCTGTACCCGTTTGGCGGTATCTCTGTAAGTAATCCGCTTGAAATCAAACTTCTGACACCGGGACAGAATGGTGGCGGGTATTTTGTGAAATTCGGTTGTTGCCAAAATAAAAATAACATACGCCGGAGGCTCCTCCAGCGTTTTCAGCAATGCATTGAAAGCACTGGTCGTCAGCATATGTGCCTCGTCTATGATATAGACTTTATATTTCACATCCGCAGGCGGATAGATGACCTCGTCACGAATTTCCCGAATGTTATCTACCTTATTGTTGGAGGCGGCATCAATCTCGACCACATCGATATTGCTCCCGTTCAGAATTCCCAGACATGCCTCGCATTCGTTGCAGGGATTGCCGTCTACCGGATGGAGACAATTGACGGCTCTGGAAAATATTTTTGCCGTTGTTGTCTTACCGGTTCCTCTGGACCCGCAAAACAAATAAGCGTGTGAAATTCTGTTATGTATAATTTGATTTTTAAGCGTATCTACAA
>CAKRUL010000130.1 GCA_934403665.1 uncultured Clostridia bacterium
CCAGAATCGTTGTTATGAAAGACGGTATCATTCAGCAGGTTGATTCTCCCCAGGTTCTGTATGAAACACCTGCAAAATTATTCGTTGCAGGATTAATGGGAAGCCCTCAGATGAACTTCATCGACTCCAAACTGGAGAAAAAAGAGGATGGATACTATATCGTATTCGCTTCCTACTCCATCAAAATTCCGGATGGAAAAGTGGCAGCAGCGAAAAACCTGGATCAGTACATAGGCAAAGAAGTTGTTCTGGGTATTCGTCCGGAAAACATTCATGACGAAGAAGCTTTCCTGAACCTGTCTCCTGACAGTGTGATTTCCGTGAAAGTGGAAGTTGCCGAGTTGATGGGCGCTGAAACATACCTGTATCTGGACTTTGAGGGCAAAAAGTTCACCGCAAGAGTGAACCCGAGAACACAGGCGAAACACGGCGATGTCATCAAAGTTGCTATGGATCTGAACAAGATTCATCTGTTCGACAAAGAAACAGAAAAAACCATCTTCAATTAAGCAGCATACTCAAAAATTCCATAAAAAAGAAAAACAGCCTCCTGCGATGTGTAAAAACATCGCAGGAGGCTTTCTCATTGTCCGATAAATATCAATATCCCAAAGAATTCACCACGGTATCGTCATTATAAATCCAGTCCCGTACATTAATCACATCATACTCTGCCGGTGTCCGGCGTATGACAACCCGTTCCACTCCTGCATTGATGATCATGCGCTTGCACATGGAGCAGCTGTTGGCTTCCGGAACCAGTTCTCTTGTCTTGACATCAACCCCCACCAAATACAGCGTGCCCCCGATCATTTCGCGGCGGGAAGCGCTGATGATGCAGTTTGCCTCCGCATGAACGGAACGGCAAAGCTCATATCGCTCACCCCTGGGAATCCCCATTTTTTCGCGCAGACACACACCAAGGTCATTACAGTTTTTCCTTCCGCGCGGCGAACCCGTATACCCGGTGGATATAATCTCGTCGTGATTGACAATAATCGCGCCGAAATTCCGCCGCAGGCAAGTACCTCTCTGCGCTACCGCCTGTGCTATATCCAGGTAATAATTGCTTTTTCCTTTCCGGTGCATATCTCTCTCCTCTTTTCTTTGATTTTTCTTGGTTTCAAAACCGCAAGTGACACCGTTCACGCAACGCGTGAAAAGGACATCGCCCAAAGACTTGCCAAGCACATCTTTCTGTGCCCATTATACCATGTATGAATTTAAATGAAAATAGATTTCAAAAATTAATTTTATTTTCTATAAATGTGGATTTCTGTTGAAGTTTTATGTTATAATAATATGAAATACAAGGTAACGGAGCGAATCTATGAAAAAAAAGTGGAATACATACGGATTGGATCTGGAAAACTTACCAAAACATATTGCCATCATTATGGATGGGAACGGCCGCTGGGCTAAAAAAAGAGGGCTTCCCCGCAGTGCCGGCCACGCCAGAGGCGCAGAAAATTTAAGACACATCACTCATTTTTGTTACGATATCGGCGTGAAGGCCTTGACTTTGTATGCCTTCTCTACGGAGAACTGGAACCGTCCGCTCCAGGAAGTGAATGCCTTGATGGATTTATTTACCGAAAACCTAAACCATTATGTGGAGCTGATGGGGGATCGCCAGGCAGAGGTTCGTTTTATCGGCGAAAAAGACCGTCTTGGAGACAAGCTGAAGCAGAAAATGCTGGAAGTGGAAGCCTATTCGAGTCAGTTTAAAAATTCCGGTTTTGTATTGAATTTTGCAATAAATTATGGAAGCAGAGACGAAATTCTTCGCGCCACAAAACAAATTGCGCAGGAATACAAAAACGGAAACATCTCTCTGGACGAGATTGACGCCCCTTTGTTTTCGGAGCATCTGTACACACACGGAGTTCCGGATCCGGACTTGCTGATTCGTCCCAGCGGAGAACAGCGGATATCCAATTTTCTTCTTTGGCAGTGTGCCTATACCGAATTTTATTATTCCGATATTCTATGGCCGGATTTCAAGGCAAAGCATTTGGCAGAAGCCATCAAAGAATATCAGAAAAGAAACCGCCGTTTTGGAAAGGTGTGAGGGAGGAATTTTATGCTGAAACGAGTTATCTCCGCTCTTGTAGGGCTTGTTTTGTTTTTCGTTGTGATGTTCTCTGAAAAATCAGTGCTTTCGATTGCTATTTTAGTGGTAACATCCATTGCGCTGTTTGAAGTATATCGTGCATATCATTTTCATAAAATAAAAATATTGCTGTTTCTCGGTCTTTTGGTGGCGCTTGCCTTCTCCTTCGGAAACTATTTCGAGGGATTGACGATCCTGGCTTTTGCCTTCGGTTTTCTGCTGTTGATGGTTCTCTTTCTTCTGGCACGCCACGAAAGTTTCCGCACCGAAGATATCGGAACCTATGTGTTTGTGACTTTGGTGATTACCTTCGCATTTTCAAATATTGCTTATTTAAGACGGCTTCCCAACGGATTATTTGTCGTGTGGCTCCCCTTTATCATCGCATGGTGTACGGATAGCGCCGCTTACTTTGCCGGACGCTTTTTAGGAAAACATAAGCTTTGTGAGAAAATCAGTCCGAAGAAAACCGTCGAGGGGGCAATCGGCGGAATTGCAGGAAGTATTGCAGGACTTTTGATTTATCAGGCGATTCTTTGGTTCGGCTTTCAGACACCGGTAAACCCGTGGCTTTTGGTTGCGATGGGGCTTCTCGGCTCGGTTACCTCTCAGATGGGCGACCTTTTCGCTTCCATCATCAAACGGGAAAACGGAATCAAGGATTTCGGGCATATCATGCCGGGACACGGCGGAATCATGGATCGATTCGACAGCCTGATTCTGACAACTCCGTTTGTTTTCCTGTTTGTCAGCATGTTCCCGCTGGTCGGTTAACATCCTATGAAGCGTCTTAAGAGGAGGTTATCATGCAAACAAAGCGATTGAATATATTGGGCTCTACCGGTTCCATCGGCACACAGGCGCTGGAAATCTGCCGGCATTTGAACATCAAAGTATGCGGCATTTCCGCCGGCTCTAACATTGCTCTTCTGGAAGAACAGATCCGTGATTTTCACCCTCTGTTCTGTCATGTGTATGACGAAGAAAAAGGGCGCGATCTGGCGCTCAAAGTTCGTGATACCGATACCAAAGTTTTGTATGGGAAGGACACTCTGTGCGCATTCGCTCTGTCGGGTGATCCGGATACCCTTCTCACCTCGGTGGTCGGGAGCGTTGGCCTTTTCCCCACGGTAAAAGCGATTGAAAACGGAATGAAAATTGCGCTTGCAAACAAAGAGACTCTGGTGGCAGCCGGTAAACTGGTGATGGAGAAAGCAAAAAAACATCATGTTCCCATCGTTCCTGTCGACAGCGAACACAGCGCTGTGTTTCAGGCGTTGCAGGGAAATGACCGAAAAAATCTGAAGCGCATTCTTCTGACCGCTTCCGGCGGTCCCTTTTTCGGGAAATCTTTAGAGGAACTGCGCAATGTAACCAGAAAAGACGCGCTGAACCATCCCAACTGGAGCATGGGTACAAAAATAACAATTGATTCTGCAACTCTGATGAATAAGGGATTTGAAGTGATTGAAGCGCGCTGGCTGTTTGATACCTCCGCCATTGACGTGGTCGTTCATCCCCAGAGCATCATCCATTCTATGGTGGAATATCAGGATCACTCCGTGATTGCTCAGCTTGGCGTTCCCAGCATGAAAATTCCGATTCAATACGCATTGACCTATCCGGAGAGACTGTCCTGTCCTGTGGAATCCCCGGATTTTTTTGAAATTGCAAACCTTTCTTTTTTCAAGCCGGACACAAAAACATTCCGTCTTTTGCAGCTGGCTTATGATGCACTCACCGCAGACGGCACTGCTCCTATGGTGCTGAACGGCGCGAACGAAATGACGGTTCAGGCTTTTTTGGAGGACAAAATCCGCTTTACGGATATAGCGGACATTAACGAAGAAGTGCTCAAACGCCACAAACCAAAATCGGAGTATACGTTAGACGATTTTACAGAATATGACAATTGGGCGAGGGAAGAGGCGCTCTCGCTGATAAATGAGGTGATCCATTGATAGCAACAATCATCTGGGCAATTATTATCTTTTCTTTGATTATTTTTATCCATGAATTTGGACATTTTATCACTGCAAAGCTGTTTCATGTGAAAGTAAATGAATTCGCAATCGGCATGGGGCCCCAGCTGTGGAAAAAACAGAAGGGCGAAACCTTGTATTCGGTGAGAGTTTTCCCGATCGGCGGCTTTTGTCAGATGGAAGGCGAGGACGAGGATAATTACGATCCGGATTCATTTCAGGTGAAACCAAAATGGCAGCGTTTTATCATTCTGTTTGCCGGCGCTTTTATGAATTTTGTTTTGGGTTTCCTTCTTCTGATTCTGCTTTCTTCCCTGTTTACCCCGAAAGAAAATTTCTATTCCATGACTCTTGCCGATGTCACACAGGGGTATCCTGCTTATGAGGCCGGCCTCCGTCCCGGAGACGAAATTCTCCGTGTCAACGGAAACCGGATACACATTCGCCAGGATTATAATTTTTACAACAACGATCCCTCACAGATTCAGTTGGAGGTATGCAGAGACGGCAAAACGCTGACTTTTTCTTTTGCACCGAAAGCAATCAAAATCAGTCAGGACGGACAGATTCTGGACGAAAACGCAACCGACGCTTATCAGACACAGTATGTTGCCGGAATTGTGTTTTCACAAAAGGACAAAAATATCGGAACCGTTCTTTCTCACAGCTTTTATGAATCTTGTTTTATGGGAAAAGTGGTGGTCGTCTCCCTTGCGGAGCTGATCAGCGGAAAAGTTTCTCCGAAATATCTGTCCGGGCCGATCGGTATCGTGTCGGAAATCGGAACGGCGGCGTCTATGGGGCTGAAAAACGTGCTTTGGTTGGCGGCTTTGATTACCATCAATCTGGGATTGATGAATCTTCTGCCGCTTCCTGCGCTGGATTATCAGCTTCCCTGCTTTCACTCGTGTTTTCGTCCTGCACAGCTTCCTGTACAACCGTTTCGCCCGCCACGCTTTCCGCCTTGACCGCCAGCACCGATCCG
>CAKRUL010000131.1 GCA_934403665.1 uncultured Clostridia bacterium
GCATAAAACTGCTGTGCCGCATTGAGAAACGAGCGGGCGATCACATAGGAATCCTTGCAGAGAAAATAAGCCTCCTCCTGTATGGAAAAGACTCCGATTGCTTCCCGTCCGTTCAGAAGGATTCTGGTCTCTGCTGTTTTTCCGTCCCACTTGCTGACGATTTTATTTTCCTTTTCTGTGTCATGAAAAAATAACTGTGCTCCGAAAAACACAGCTTTTATGGTATGCTCCAAATGATATTTGCGTTCATGCCCCTGCATGATAACCGAAAAATCCATTTTCAGCGCTCCGATCTGTCCGTGTAATGAAAGACTTCGTTGTTTTTCTTTTCAAACCCGATGGTTGTTGCCGGACCGTGCCCTGGATACACCGCAACTTCATCGGCAAGAGAAAATAGCTTGTTTTGAATCGAGTGCACCTCTTGGCGCAAATCTCCGGTGGGAAGATCACAGCGTCCCATGCCCATGTAAAACAGGGTATCGCCGGAAATCAAAATTTTTTCGCCCAAAAGACAAATGCTTCCGGCTGTATGCCCCGGAGTTTCTATCACGGTCAAAGATTGCGAACCGACCGGGATGGTGTCGCCTTCTTTTAGAAAAATGTCTGCTTTCACAGAAGGGATGGTTTTCGCTCCGTATGCCGTAAGATTTTTGTATGGGTCATTAATGAGGTCTGCCTCCAAATGGCACAGGCACAGTTTTGCGTCCGGGAAGGCGGCCTGCACATCGGGAAGTGCCAGAATGTGATCATAATGACCGTGGGTCAGAACAATGTGAGAAACCGAAATGCTCCGGTTTTTCACTGTTTGAATGATTCGGTCCGCATCTGCTCCCGGATCGACAATGATTCCGGTGGTTTTGTCATAGAGAATATAACAATTTGTCTGCAATGCGCCGACGGATAATGTTTCTATTTTCATATCAATTTCCTCGTTTGTTCTCCCGAGTGCCGGAAAGGCACTCAAAAGCTTATAGATTTCGCATGATTTCCTCTGCAACTTTTTGATAGAGCTCCTGAGGATGTTTTTCGATCCATTCTTTGGTTCGGATGGCCAGTTCCCGGCTTCCGACATTCAGCCCCAGGCGGAACAGAGGGATTCCCTTTTCCGTGATTTCCATCTGCACAGCAAATTCGCCGTTATCCAGAACGGTGTAATCGGCTTTGACGGTGCTGGTCGGTTCGGAAACCTTTTGGCTGGTATTCACGGCAAAGATGATTTTCTCTTTCAGAGAATAGGGAATTCTGTTTTCAAAAAAGCCGATTACCTGGGCTCCTGCAGGGGTAATCTCGTAATATTCTTTTTTTGCTTCCTTCGTCAGCCTGATTTTTTTATCCTTTACCAGCTCATAGAGATTTTGCTGCAAAGCGAAATAGTCGATGGAGAGCTCTTTCAATATGATTTCGGTAAGATCGGAATTGGTTGCAGGCTTATGATAGGTATCCAATGCAAACAGAATAATCAATTTGATGTTTGCGTCATCGGATAATAATTTTTTGTAGCTCATACTCTGCCTCCTTTTGTTCACATGACATCTGATTCCCGGCAGAGAAACAGAAAGCGAAGCGGCATCGAACAGGATGCCATTCTTTTAAAGAACAGTTTACCACAAAACATCATTTTTTTCAATTGCCGTGTGAAAAATTCATCGGGAGGGCGGAGTCAGCCCATTCCGACAAAGAAGCGTGTCACAAAAACACTCGCCAGAATTCCGGCAGCATCTGCCAGCAGAGCCGCTTTTACAGCGTATCTGGTGTCGGTGATCTGCACTGCGCCGAAATAGACGGCGATCGTATAGAAGGTGGTTTCGGTAGAGCCTGCCATCACGGAGGCAACATTGCCGATGAGACTGTCCGGTCCGTAAGTTTTGAGAATGTCTGCCAGCATGGCGATTCCGCCGCTTCCCGAAATGGGGCGGAGCAGAGCCAAAGGCACTGTCTCGGCCGGAATGCCCAGAAGGGCTGTAAGCGGCGAGATGAGACGGCAAAGAAACTCCAAAAGTCCGGAACTGCGCAGCATGGCAATGGCGATCATCAACCCGACCACTGGCGGAAGAATATTGACAATGGTGGTCATGCTGTCCTTTGCACCGTCCAAGAATGCCTGGTAAGCATCTGTTTTTTTACAGAAGGCACACAGAAGAAACATCAGAATCAGGCAGGGAAGCAGGCATTCCGAGATTGTTTTTATCGTCTGCATGGCAGAATTCGCTCCTCCCTTGCACGAAAATATTTTGCCGCCAAAATCCCCGTCAAAAGACCGGTGAAACTGCTGATCCACATGGGAAAAACAATCAAAAAGGGATTGGAAGAGCCGTAATTCATGCGGAGAGACAGAATCGTGGAGGGGATCAACTGAATGGAGGAGGTATTCAGAATCACAAACAGGCACATTGCATGGCTTGCCTTGGAATGACCGTGATTCTGCTGTTTGAGTTTTTCCATGGCGGAAATGCCAAGGGGGGTGGCGGCGTTTCCCATGCCGAGCAGATTGGCGGTGATATTTAAGGTCATGGCACCGAACGCTTCGGAGTCTTCCGGAACTTCCCGGAACAGCTTTCCCAGAATCGGATGCAGTATTTTTGCGATGATTTTTGTCATGCCCGATCGGTCGGCAATTTTTAAAAGCCCGTTGAAAAAACACAGGATGCCAAGCAGCGTGAGCAGCAGTTGGATGGTGTCGCTGCAGGAGGCGATTCCGGCGGCAACCGTCTGCGCATAAGTGCCGTTCCAGAAACTGTACAGGAGGGAGACCGCCATTATGGTGAGCCATATTTTATTCAGCATATCAGACCTTCTTTCGGCTGGAGGTGAAAAACGATTTATCGAATGACAAGTTCTTTCATTTTAACGTTTGCCCCTTTGCGGATCATGCCGTCAATCAGTTCGCCCTCTGTCAGAGTACCGATGATTTGGATTCCGTCCAGAACGGTAATCAGATAGTATCGGTTATGACAAAGCTGGTTCAGCATCTTACGGGCGCTTACGTTTTGATTCACGGCAATGCCGGAAACCGGCATGCTCTCAACGACTTTCTGACGTTTTTTGTAGTCTGCAATCTCCCGCATCAAATACAAACGAAGGTGATTTTTCTCCACGAACAGGTTGCCGTAGAGGAAACATCCGATTAAGCATACGGAAAAATTGAAGCGGGTCAGGAAAAACAACCATACGCCGCAGGCAATCAGCAGTAAGGAGAGAAACCTCGTCAGCTTTTCACAAAAATAATAAGCTTTGATATATCCGATGAACTTGCTTAAAAAAGCGCGCAGAACACGCCCTCCGTCCAGAGGAACGGCGGGAAGCAGATTCACCAAAGCACAGCTGATATTTGCGGCATACAAAAAGGAAAGCTCTCGATTCCATATGCCGCTGGAACCTTTGAAAAGCAAAAGCGTCAGCGCCATCCCCAAATTGCACAGCGGACCTGCCAGCGCCATGATGATTTCATCATCCGGATTCTGAATCAGTTCTGCTTGCAGACGAATGTTGATTCCAAAAGGCTCTAACGAAATCGAATGCACTTTGATCTCCCTTTTCCACAGCGCAAGCAAATGGGCAAGCTCATGGCAAAGCATCAGAAAAAACGTCATCAGATATTCTCTGAGAAAGCCGCAGCAAAATACAAAGAAAATAACCGGAAGAAAAAACGGACTGATGCGGAACCGTCTCTGTTTCCGAAACGGATTTCTCATGGAATCAGATAAGGCTGAGGATCCACCGGTGTTCCATTCACTCTGATCTCAAAGTGGAGATGGGGGCCGGTGCTTTTCCCGGTGTTTCCGGACAGGGCAATCTCTTCGCCTTGCTGAATCGGGGTGTTCGCCTCCTTGCAGGTTTCATTCAAATGTGCATAGAAAGTGGCATATCCGTTTTCATGGGTGATGAGCATACTCTTGCCGTAAACCTCATCTTCTTTGACCTCGGTGACTGTTCCGGCGAGGGCGGCGTGTACCTTGCTCCCCTCCTTCGCATCGATATCGATACCGGTATGCAGGGAGGTTTCGTTGGTGACAGGGTGGATTCTTTCTCCGTATGGAGACGTGACGGCGCCTTCCAATGGCATATGAAAGACCGGATTCCCCAGCGTGTAGGAAGAGATCACATGTTTTATGTCTGCGCAGAGACCTTTGAAATCCGTGGTGGTTCCGAGAATCGACCGCACCGTTTCCTGCATGCCGTTATCCGGCAGAAACTTCAACACGGCGGCGGCTCCAATCAGCAAAACCGCCAAAAGCAGTTTCAGATTAACACGCGGCATTTCTTGCTCTTTGGGTGTTGATCGGTATCGTTTTTGTACCCGTGCTTGGTGAAATCCTTCGTTTCTCATTGCTCATTTCTCCTTTTTCGATTCCTGTAAGGCGGACAGACAGCCTTTCTCTATTTCATTTATATGTCCTGTTTCCGGAATTATGTCTTGCTATTTTCCAAGGAATTTAGTACAATATAAGCATCAGAGAGTTGAATCCAACATGCTTTGCATGCACTGAAATTGCAGTTTTTCATCTGTTGTATTTCTGCGCGGCGGGAGAAAGAAGTTTTCTGCGAAACGGTGTTGGGTTTACCGGAGGAAATAAGATGCGCTTAAAGTCAATCGAAATCACCGGGTTTAAATCGTTCCCGGACAAAATAGAATTAGAGTTTCCGAAAGGCATTACTTGTGTCGTCGGACCAAACGGAAGCGGAAAAAGCAATATTTCCGATGCAATCCGCTGGGTGATGGGGGAGCAGAGCGTCAAGATGCTCCGGGGCGGCAAGATGGAGGATGTCATTTTTTCGGGTACCCAAAAACGGAAACCGCTCGGGTTTTGCGAGGTGGGCATTCTGGTGGACAATGCAGATAAAACACTGCCCATTGATTTTGATGAAATTTTGGTAACCCGCCGGTTGTTCCGTTCGGGAGAGAGTGAATATTATATCAACAAATCTGCTTGCCGCCTGAAAGACATTCAGGAGCTGTTCATGGATACCGGTTTGGGGAAGGATGGCTACTCTTTGGTGGGACAGGGCAGAATTGACGTCATTATAAACGGTAAGCC
>CAKRUL010000132.1 GCA_934403665.1 uncultured Clostridia bacterium
GTCTTACACCGTAACAAGCAGGGACTTTGTGTGCCAAAGTCCGAATCAAAAGCCGCAGATTTTCTTGCGGCTTTGTTCTTTGGGGACTTATCGCCCCCAATCCCCCGAAAAAAAGAATGAAAGAAGGAATGTTGTATATGAAAGATATACGAATTGCCGTGCGTGTCACGGCAAAAGAAAAAGAAAAAATACTAACAAAAGCCCGAAAGTGCGGGCTGAGCACAACTGAATATATAAAGCAAAGAGCGTTAGGGTATGAGCCGAGAGGTATTCCGCCCGACGCTCTTTTTCTTTGTCTCGAAAAGCTCGGTGAACTTACTGACAAAGCGAGTTCGCAGGAACTGGATATAGAAATCCAAACTGTGCTGAAAGAAATTACGGCGGCATTTTTGTTGCCGGGAAAGGGGTGCTCAACGGGGTCCCCGCAAAGCCTGCTTTGTGGGAAAAAGGAGCATCCACGGAATGGTGAGGTTTCGCCGCTTGCGGCGAAACCGATGAATGGAGTGTGATGCGACGTGGCTGTTACAGGCTTTTGGCCTATTTACAAGAATTTGAAAGCAACTCTTGACTATGCTGACAATCCCGACAAAACCACTGCAAGAGAATATCTTGACGATGATTTGTATGCGGTGCTTTCTTACTCCGAGAACGATAATAAGACCGACCGTAAAATGTATGTTGGCGGCATTAACTGCTCAAAGCAAAACGCCTATGCCGAAATGATTGCCGTGCAGCGACGGTTCGGGATTCGTGGTAAGGTTGTCGGGTATCACGGGATTCAGAGTTTCCGTGAAGGCGAAGTCACACCGGAGCAAGCCTTTGAAATCGGAAAAGCTACCGCCCGAAAGATGTGGGGCGACAAATATCAAGTGTTGGTGACCGTTCATTTGAATACAGATAATCTGCATTGTCATTTTGTTGTGAATCCCGTTTCATTTAAGGACGGTACAAAATTTCAAAACAAAATCGGCGACCACAAGGAACTTCGCCGTGTGTCTGATGAGATATGCCGGGAACACGGTTTATCTGTTCTTGAAAACAGCAATTTTTACGGCGGTAATAAAAAAGACTATTGGCGGCACAAGTCCGGCAAGAAAACACATCGGGACTATCTCCGTGAGGATGTGGAATATTGCTTGTCTTTTTCAACCTCTCCGAGAGAGTTTGAAAATCAACTTTATGCGCTCGGATATACGCTTGACCCCGTGCGGTTTTCCGTGAAAGCAAAACACTGGGAGCGTTCTGTTCGACTTTCAAATATCGGTTTTACAAAGGAAATCGTGCAAGCGCAGTTGGATAAAAACGCTGAGTGCAGATACCGACTATTCACTTTGGAGTACCGCCCACCGTACAGACCTAAAAAGTTTCCGCTGGAAGACGAACTGCGAAAGCTTGAGTTTTCCATTGACCACAGCTATGACGCGGCAATCGTGTTGATAGATACGATTTTCTATCTCGTTATAACGGTTATCCAAATTGCCGCCGAGCTTGCCGATGTAATGCTGCTGTCACCGGATTTAAGGGCGACAGAAAAGGATTTGAAAGAGCTGATTGCCGATTACCGCTTTATGCAGGAGCACGATATTCACACCGTAGCCGATTTACAAGCGAACATCGGCGAAAGCAAAGCACAGTTATCCGAATTAGAGCGTGAGCGCAAAACCCTTAGCAACCGTATCCGCCGCCCGAAATCACTGGAGGATGAGAACCAAAACAAAGAACGCCGCAAGGCGATCAGCAGACAAATGAAGCCTGTTCGTGAAAGGCTTCGCCGTGTGGAGAAAATTTTGGAGAAGTCTCCGCATTTATATGAATTATTAAAACAAGAGCACGAGCTTGAGAGAAAAGCCCGTGCAAGATATTTAGATAGGAGTAGATGAAAATGAAAAATACTATGAAAAAACTGGTTAATATTCCGATTTCAAAGCTTCGCCCGTTTGAGGGGCATCCGTTCAAGGTTAAGGACGATGAGGAAATGAATGTCCTGATTGAAAGTATTCAGACAACGGGTATTCTTTCGCCGCTGATTGTCCGACCGATTGAAAGCACAGAGGAATATGAGGTTATAAGCGGACACCGCCGCTTACACGCCGCAGTTAAGGCAGGGATTGCAGAAGTCCCTGCCTTAATTTATGCTTTTGACCGTGATGCGGCGGCAATCGTTCTTGTAGATAGCAACCTACACCGAGAGCACATTCTGCCCTCTGAAAAAGCCTTTGCTTACAAGATGAAAGCGGACGCATTAGCTCATCAGGGCTTTCGTGTAGATTTAACTTCGGACCAACTTGGGCCGAAGTTGACGGTCGAAATGATTTCTGAAAGCGACAGTGCCTCTCAGGTGAAGCGCTATATTCGTCTTACCAAACTTATCCCCGAAATTCTGCAATATGTGGATGCCGGGCGTATCGCCTTTACTCCCGCCGTTGAGCTTTCTTATCTCAATGAGCAGGAACAGTACGACTTGTTGGAGCAGATGGAACTAAACGATTGCACACCGTCACTATCTCAGGCTTGCCGTTTCAAAAAGATGAGCCAAGAGCAAGGTCTGACACCCGAAGTTATCGCCGCAGTTATGAGCGAGGAAAAAGCAAATCAATGTGAAATGTTCAAAGTACCGATGGAGCGTATTCGCAAATATATTCCAAATGCCAATGCAAAGCAGGCAGAAGACTTTGTTATGAAAGCCTGCGAGCATTACCGCAAATTTTTAATCCGTCAGCGTAACCGTGATGAAAGGTAAGGTGATTTATATGTTACAAAAAATCAATTTTAACGACTGTGTGGCTATTCGTGGTATGGGGCGGGTTGATGAAACTCGCCCTATTGATTTGCAGGAATATGTAATTCCGAAAAGCAAAACGCTTCGAGCTACACCGTTGCCGATTATGCCGATTCCACAAAAGATTTGCGTATCGAATAAAATCGGCAAGACCGTTTATGATGTTACTGCCAATTTTAATATTGACGGAAAAGAAACGATATTACAACAATTCAAGACTTTGATTTTATCCGCAGAATTGAAATAAGTGTACCGGGCATTGTATAATGGCTTCGCCTAATATGCAATGCTCGGCTTACACAGAAAGGAGTTTATTATGGCAAAGAAACAAGCCGAGAATAAAGTGAAAATTACAGCACTTTACTGCCGACTTTCCCAAGATGACGGGCGTGACGGCGAAAGCAACAGTATATCCAATCAGAAGGCAATCCTCACTCAATATGCCAAGGAGAACGGATACCTTCATCCTGAATTCTTCGTAGACGACGGAATTTCCGGAACAACCTTTGACCGTCCCGGATTTAAGCGTATGCAGCAGATGGCGGAAAACGGCGAAATCGGTGCAATTATCGTAAAAGACTTATCCCGTTTCGGCAGAGAAACGATTGAGATGGGCAGACTGACACAAGTTGTTTATCCATCTCTTGGAATAACCTTTATCGCCATTCAGGAAAATGTAAACACTCTTACGGGGACGGGGCTCGAGATGATGCCATTCTATAATATTTTTAACGAGTGGTACGCAGAACAAACAAGCAAAAAGATAAAAGCTGTTTGGAAGTCAAAAGCGGAAAACGGTGAACGAGTATCCTCTGCAGTTCCTTTTGGGTATATGAAATCTCCCGACAATCCAAAACAATGGATTATCGACGAACCGGCCGCAAAGGTTGTTCGGTATATCTTTGAACTGTGTCTTGCAGGACTCGGTCCAATGAAGATTGCACGTCGGTTAGAGGATGAACAAATCATATGTCCTACGGAGCATTATTACAGGAAAGGTATAAAAGCCTCCAACCCAAGACCGCAAAATCCGTATAGGTGGGATCAGGTAACGGTAAGGCACATTCTTGAAAACCGTCAGTACACCGGATGTACCGTTAATTTCAAAAGCACGTTTGTCAGCTTCAAGGTTAAGAAAAAAGTGCACATTCCCGAAGAAGAATGGCAGATTATTCCGAACACACAAGAAGCTATTATTGATGAAGATACTTTTGAAAGAGTGCAGGAACTCAGAAAGCATCGCCGCAGAAATACGGCAACGGGAAAAACGAGTATGTTTTCGGGACTTCTTTACTGTGCCGACTGTGGCACTAAGCTGTATTACTGCGCTTCCAAAAGCATTAAAGACGGACAAGAGTTTTACCGTTGTTCGCAGTACAAAGAAAACCGAGGCTCCTGTACCATTCATTTTATCCGTGATTCCGTGCTGAAAGAATTGGTGCTTGATACGATACGGAAGGTCGCCAAGTATGTTCAGGAATTTGAGCCGGTGTTCCTTTATCTCTTTGCAAAGCAAAATACACTCGGCAGAGAGATAAACATTCGTAATATGAAGCAAAATATTGAAAAAACCAAACATCGTATTAAAGAACTTGATATGCTGATAGAGCGTATTTATGAGGATAATGTGCTTGGCAAGATTTCCGATGAACGATTCTGCCGTATGTCTGCAAACTACGAAAATGAACAAAAAGAACTGCTCGCCGCAGTTGAGCACGACGAGCAGGCAGTCAGGAAAGCCGAACAGGAAAAGATTGATTTGAAGGTTTTTCTTGATGCGATTCGTGAGTGTACTGACTTAAAAGAATTAACACCCACCATTGTAAATACTTTGATCAAGCGAATTGAAGTCCACAACAGCGAAAAGGGCGAAGACGGTTTGAAACACGTTCCTATTGATATTTCTTTTACTGCTGTAGGGATAATCAATATCCCGACCGAAAAGGAACTGATTGCGGCAATGGAAGAAATGAGAGAAAACCCGCTGAAATCCGCTTGAAACAAAGGAAAACGGTGCAGCCCTCACGGGCTACACCGCATCCTACATAGCGACTGTCCTTTAGAGTACGACTCTAAAGCGGTGGATTTTTTTGCAACAGTATATAAACGCCGTAAATTGCTCGTGTTTATATGTCTTTTATTTCGTCCGGCATCAGACCGGTTGCGGCGGATATACTCTCAATTGAAATTCCAAGTTCTCTAAGTTTCTTTGCAATCTCACGCTGCTTATCAGC
>CAKRUL010000133.1 GCA_934403665.1 uncultured Clostridia bacterium
ATAGAGAATACCATACCCGGTCACTTCATAGCCATATCCATAAAGAATCGTGGCGAAGGTATAACTGCTGTTTCCGGCATCCGGGAGAAATGGATTGGTAATGGCAACTGCGCTTGGTGCAACCGTCTGCTTTTCCGCAAAGGTTGCACTCACTGTGGTATCTCCGTTGATCGGAACGCTTAACACATTGCCCGAATCCGGCTGTTCTATCGCATTGATGAGCACCTTATCCAATTCATAATGTTCCTCCGGCATGAAAGTGATGGCATAAGAAATGCCGTCCTTCACATATTTGGAACCGATCAGGCTTGCCGTTCCGTTTTCACCGACTGAAACCGTCAGGAGCGCGAAATCCCAAGCTTTGCTCTGCGGATTGCTTGGCAGCTGCGGATAAGGATAGGCTGCATCAGCGTCTTCCGAAAATGCAGAGCCCAAAGCAGCTGTCTTCAAGGCAGCGGGGGTCACTGCGGTTACTCCGCTGATGTCGGATAATCCGTCTGCTTCCGCATTTGCAGTCAAAGCATAACAGTTTACGTAAGCGGGCGGGGTGACCGTTTCCGGTGAGCCCTGCTGATAAGAATGAGACAATACCTGTTTGCCGAGGGCAAACGGTGCAATGACCTCACCGGCATTATAGATTAAGCCGCCGGCGCCGCCGCCCGTCGTAGTGACAGTTCCTGCATTAAAGCAGTTCTTGAAGGTTGCGGACACAACGGCGTAAGCCAAACCGCCGACATTGGCTCCGGAGGTCATGGTTCCGGCATTAAAGCAGTTTTCAAACGTAACGTTTCCTTTGGCATTATTCGAGAGCAGACCGCCGATCCACTCGGTTCCCGTGGTAACATTTCCGAGATTGGCACAGTTTTTGATCTGCAGATTCGGATGTTCGGTAAGGCCGATCAGACCGCCGATTCTTGCGGCGGCGCCGCCGGTAATATCGCCGTAATTGCGGCAACCCGTGATGGTGACAGCATCTGTCCCAAGGGCGCCGATGTAGCCGATCAGTCCGGCGTGATAAGAATTACAGTTTGCCGTGTTGGTGACATTTCCGTAATTGACGCAGTTGATCATCTGGATATTGCCGGCAGGATCCGTCGCGGCATTGTTATAAATCATACCGATGAGCCCGGCAGATTTGCTGTTTCCGGTGTTATAGTTCAGCGTCACATCCGCACGGTTTGTGATGTTGCGGATCACAGCGTTTGCACCGGTGTTGATGTAGCCGATTAAGGCACTGGTGGAAGTTGCGTTTCCGCCATTCACAGATCCGGTAATCACTATGTTGTCAATCGTCACGTTCCCGGTGACCGAAGCAAAAATGGAAGCGGTGTCTGTCGTACCGCTTTTGTCAAGACTGAGATTGATTTCGTTTTTTTCGGGTGTTCCGATCAGCTTTCCTGCGAAGCCGTTGATGGCAGTGTAGGTGTTGTCCAGTTCAATCGGTGTATTTGCTTCTATTTTGTACACTGCTGTCCGGTTGGCAAGAATCTGCTTGAATTCTTCTGCATTGGTGATGACATACGGATCCTCGTCCGTTCCGGAACCGACCCCGGTAAAGGACGCTGCGTTGACCATAGTCAAGCCTGAAAACAGGGAGAACAGCAGACAGAGAACCACTGCCAGGGATAAGATTTTTTTCATCTGAAATACCTCCTTGCAATTCTTTTGTTATTTTATTAATTGATATTCAGAAGTGAAAACCTTGCAGTGTCTCATCCACACTGCATTGGTTTCGCTTCTGAAAAAAAGAACGGGCATACACAAAATGCGAGAGGATCGGCAGACGGATTTTGAAAAATCCATCGGTATCCGGTACCTTCATGATAGCAAAGGAATACAGCAGATGCTCTGCAAATAAAATCGTTTATTGTTCAAAAAGGGCCAAAGACTTTTCCAAGCATTTCTTCCAAAATAACCGTGTGAAGTCTTGGTTTCTTTCAGTATAAAACCAACCTTCCAAAATGTACACTTTCGATGTTGCTATCTTTTTGGCTGATGTTGCTGTTTTGTTTTCCGAAAAAAGCAATTCTGATTTGAAAAACGAAGATGCATCACTTTTTCTTCATAAATAGCATGAATTCTGTATTTCGTCAATTTCCAAAAGTGATAAAAGATTCATTTTGTGACATCTGTTTTCTCCGTTCTCTGCAAAAGGAAAAATCCCGTGCGAAATTCATTAGAAAGCAGGAGTGCGAACAGATATGATTCCCCTCCGGAAGGGGAGCGGTTTGTGAGAAAAAAGAAAAAGGTCTGCGGCAAAATGTTTTCATTTTGCTGCAGACCCGTGAAACGCATCTGTTTTTTTTTTTTTATGATTCTTCAGAAAGCAGATGTAAAAATGTTTCCACCATGATTCCTTCTTTCGGGGAGCCGCCCATCCGGTCCGTTTCCCGGATTGCGGTGCGCACAAAGCGGTGCGCTTTGCACACTGCATCACAAAGTGTTTCGCCTTTTATCAGGCAGCCGCACAACACACTGGCAAAGGCGTCGCCGGTTCCGCTGTATTCCCCTTTGACATAGTCGCAGGGAATGGCGGAGCCTTTGCCGTTTTCCCAAACGACAATACATTTTCCGGTTTTCAGCGGCACACCGGTGATCACCACAGAGGGGACTGAGAGTGCGGCGGACAGTGCCCCGGCAAGCCGGACTGCTTCGTCGCTTTCTGTTTCCTGATAGGGAGCATTCGCCAGAAGGCAGGCCTCTGTATAATTCGGAGTGATCAAGTCTGCAATGCGGCAGAGCTGTGCCATTTTTTCAATGCTAGTTGCATCAAAGGCGGAATAGCATTTCCCGTGATCTCCCAGAACAGGGTCGACCAAAATTTTGGTGCCGCTTTTCTTTAACGTCTCAAAATGTTTTTTCACAATGTCCATCTGCTGGCTGGAGCCCAAATATCCGCTGTAAGCAAACCCGAAACCGCTGCTTTCGGAAAGAATATGGGCAAACATAGGATCCAAATGCCGGCTCAGATCCACAATATAAGGATGTTCAAAGCCGGTATGGGCAGACAGAATTGTCGTGACAACCGGGCAAACCTCTATTTTCATGGCGGACAGAATCGGGATGATTACTCCCAGCGAGCATTTCCCGACGCTGGACAGATCATTGACCGCCAGAATTTTCTGCTGATGCATCGTTTCTTCTCCATTTCCTTTTTGGTTTTCGTTACGGATGTTGATTTTTTACACATTACGGCATCCCAATCCCTGTCAATGTGCTTGTCAATATTGTAAACCGTATCGGAGAAAAAAACAATAGGAATTTGAAAAAGAGGAAATGCTTTTTGCAGTTTTAAGGTTCCTCTGTGCCGGCTGTATCCGGCGTGGCTTCTTCTCCGGGTTCCGCTTGAGCCGATACCGGTTTTTCTGCGGATATTGCAGAAACAGAAGGGACCGGAGACGCTGTTTCGGTGACGGCAGAGTCCGCGGGCGGCTCCTTTTTCTGCCTGGCGGATTTGTATTCCAGCACAAGGTGATTATAGAAGCAACACTTCGCAACCATGAGATAAGCAAACAGGCATATTCCTGCGATTCCTGAGCAAAAGAATCCGATGACCTCCATAATTCCCCCCAGCAGAAGGGTTACGATACTAAGAGATGCGGCAATTGTTGTAGGCACCGAGACGAGCAGCAACCACCCGATAAAGCTCAGCGTGAACAGAATATAACGGTTTTTGTTTTCCTTCATCAGATGCCAGGAGACTTTCAATAAACGAAATAATTTCATATGCGGATTATCAATCAGAAGATATTCCGCAAAAAGAAAGCCGTTTCTAAGCAGACACAAAGCATAGAGACCCGCCAAAACCAGCAAAAACAAAAGAACAGCTGCAGGAATGTTTGATTTCAGAAGGCTGATAACGGCAAGCATCAGTCCGCCGAGCAGTGTATAGCAAACGGTTCCGCCGGCGTAAAGAATAAGGCTGATCAGCAGATATTTCGGATAAAATTGTTTCACCCTGAACATGTCGGAAACACGCGGAATGTCATTTCGGCTGAATTTCAGCATGCAGAATTGGAACCCAAGCCGAAGAAAGCAGGAAACCAAGCCAAAGAGACAAGAGAACAGAAAAGAGAGCAGCAAAGAGTCCGAATATTCTCTAAAATATACCGATGGAAATGCTGCTGCTATCACAATCGCCAAATTCGTGAGGACAATCGCAAAAGCTGTTTTCCAAAATCCGGACAAACTGTCCAAAGCGTCTCGCTTGATTTCACCAAATGATACCTTTAATTTCATAAAAACACCCCTTTCAACAACATTTTACCATATCAGAGTATATTTTTCAATTCATATTTTAAAAATAATTGAAAAAAAGCAAAATGCTGGATTGCTCGTGAAAATTTCTCCTCTTTTCGCGGAAAAGGATTGTTTTTTTGGATGAATTATGTTAAACTTGGCATATAAGCCAATAAGAATATGGAAGGGGGATTTTATGGCGCTCAGAAAGGACAGTTTGGAGTCGCGTAAACGCATTTTGTCCGCATGTGTGAAGCTGTTTATCGAAAAGGGCTATCTGAATACAACGATGTCGGAAATCATCCGGGAGGCCAAGGTTTCAAACAGCACCTTCCAGAATCTGTTTCATTCCAAAAGCGGCGTTTTAATGGATCTGGTGGAATTCATGTTTGCGAACCAGTTTCAGATTGCGCGGAAGCTTACGGAAAGAGATATGAAACCGGTATTTATCTATGCGGTGGAAACCTCCATACAAATGACGCTGACGGAATTGAATGAAAACCTGAGAGAAATTTATTTGGAGGCATACGGCCATCCGCAGACAGCGGAATATATCTATCAGAATACTTCTTCGGAGCTTTACAAAATTTTTGGTGAATATCAGCCCGAATGTTCCGAGAGTGATTTTTATGAGATGGAAATCGGCACGGCGGGAATCATGCGCAGCTATATGGCAAAGCCCTGCGATAAGTATTTTACTCTGGAAAAAAAGCTGGAACGGTTTCTTTCCATGAGTATGGGAG
>CAKRUL010000134.1 GCA_934403665.1 uncultured Clostridia bacterium
ATATTTGAGTGTATTTCCGGTTTTAAATGCCATCTTTTTTGGCATCCCGTTTGTCAATAAATTATATAAACGCGGGGTCATTTCTCAAAAGGAACCGGTTTTAAAGCGATATGCGTTCCACATTTCGGTATGGGTGCTGTTCTTGCTTGCGTTTGTTGTATTGCTGAATATTCTGCTTTCCAAGCGAATCTATTTCATGTTTCTTTTCGGGCTTGGACTCGCTGTCCTTTTCAGTCTGACGCGCCTTGGCATGAATGATTTTAATATCAGGATGTTTGTCCACGCCAACCGGAAATACATCAGCGCGGGAAAAAACGAAGAATATCAGGATGGATTAAGCTATACCATTGCACAATATTTGCAGACAAAATAACCGGATACATATTAGGAGACTGTATCATTTTGATGCAGTCTTTTTTTGCAGGAGGGAAATAGAAACCATCGCGTCGGACGGCGTTTTTTGGCGTGATCAGTGCTCAGCGAAAAGATTCAAGACTTTTCAAAAATCCGTTTTTCAGATTCGGGGCGCACACGTCTGCTGCCACGATACGGTTGTGATATAAAAAGAGATTCACATAAACCGGCGTCACGAAGGACTCCGGATGACTGATCATTTCATAGGTATACTTTGTGAGTGTTTTTCCTCTGTAATCATAGAGGGAGAGCCCCATTTCATTCTGCAGCATTTCGTAATCTTTATAACTGTCGTCAAACGTTTCCGGAACCGTTGTTTTTTCCACTGCCGCAGGGCTGGGGGAGAGCGCGATGCCATACCCTGCAATAAATGCTCTGCGTGCGGCATCGGAATCCTCAATCACAAAGGGGTCGGCACATCGCTCTGTCGCAGAAAAGGTTCCGTTAAAGCAAAAAAACAGAAGCAGAAGCAAGACACCAAGGGAGCAAATTGCCACCATTAATTTATTTTTTGTGATGTTCAGAATCCACATAAAAATTCCTCTCTTTCTTACAAAGTCTAAGGAAATACCTTTTATCAATATATGAATAAATTATGAATTTATAACAAATTAATAGGGTTGGGGGTTGATTTTTTTGATGGATTGTAGTAGAATAGCCTTTGTGAAATCATTTTGTAACATTTCGGTAACAGAAGAGTAACAATGTATCATTTCCAAAAAAAATGATACAATAAGAGAAAAGGCAGGTGATTCTTTGCTGTTCAAAAAGAATACAGAGGAAAGCAAAGACAATACAAAACATAACATAGAAAACATTTTTAAAACGATGAAAGGATCTGCATTGGCGGCTCGTTTTAAGAATGTGTTGGCAAAAACAAAAGAGATTGCGCTCGTAGCGCATGAAAAGACTGCGGATCGTGCAAAAACGATGAAAACCGGGACCATGTATGCAGTATCCTCCGGGATGATTGTGTTTTTCGTTGTCTGCGGAATCGTCGGAAGCAATCTGACCATCGGTTACCGTGTGGTTGCGGACGGTGAGGTTGTGGGAGTTGTCTCGCAGAAGGAAGACGCCGAGCTGGCTTGCGAAAAAGCGGTGGAAGCGCTTAAAGAGATTAAAGGGACAGAAGAACCGATTGGCGAAGTGAAGGTTCAAATGACTCTTGCGAACCAGGATTTGGTTCAGAATGGAAAAGAAGTTGCGTCGACTTTGGTTGCGGCATTTGATGACCGGCTGGACGGATATGGAATTTTCGTGGACGGCAGTTTGGTTGTGGCGATGTCCACCGAAGATGAGGCGAAAGAAGCTTTGGAGCTTTATCAATTAGAATTTGTCAATGAAAATACAGAAAAAGATACCGTTGCATTTAATAAAAATGTTGAACTGAAAACTGTTAAGGTAAAACCGGAGTTTGTAAAGAATACGGAAGATGCTTTGGTTGCTTTGAAAGCGCCGAAAGACGAAGTTGTGAAGCATATCATTGCAGAAGGCGACACCTTCTATTCTCTGGCAGAAAAGTATAACACCACAGTGGAAAAACTGATGGCATATAATCCGGATGTACAGCCGGAATTGTTGCAAAACGGTCAGGAGGTCTTTGTGACCGAGACAACGCCTTTGCTGCAGGTGCAGACAAGAGAGCGCATCAAAGCGACAGAATCTTTTGATTATGAAACCGAGAAAGTGAACGATCCGGATGCTTATGTAGGTGTGTCTGTTGTGACCACCGAGGGCGTTCCCGGCGAAAAAGAAGTAGAATATCAGGTTGTAAAGGAAAACGGAGTGGAAATCAGCAAGATTGCTATTGCGGAAACCGTTGTGAAAGATCCGGTTACCGCAGTGGTACGAGTCGGTACGAAGGAGAGACCTTCCACCGCTTCCACAGGAACCTTTGCGACTCCTTATAACGGAATCGTGACCTCCCGTTTCGGATCGAGATGGGGTTCGACACACACCGGAATTGATTTGGCAGGAGCCACGGGCTCGCCGGTTGTTGCCGCTGACGGCGGAACCGTTATCTCTGCCGGATGGGGCGGAAGATACGGCAATTTGATTAAAATTCGGCACGATAATGGATATGAAACCTATTATGCACATTTGAGCGTGATTAATGTTTCTGTCGGACAGAAAGTGGCAAAACGGGAGTTTATCGGAAGAGTTGGAAGCACCGGAAATTCTACCGGACCGCATCTGCACTTTGAAATCCGTAAAAACGGAACGCCGTTGAATCCGGCAAACTATATGAACTAAATCAGTGTTTTCAAAAGCCTATCGATTCTGTTTCGATAGGCTTTTTTACATCTGTTTTTATGATTTCTTTGCCGTCGAATGCTTCAGCCTTTGCTCTACCGCTGCCCCTGCCAGCTTATAAATCACTGCAAAGACCGGGATTCCAATCAACACACCGATGAATCCGAATAGTCCGCCGCCTACTGTGATGGCAAAAATGACCCAAAGCCCGGACAAACCGATGGAATCGCCAACAATTTTCGGAGCAATAAGATTTCCCTCTATCTGCTGGAGAATAAAAACAAGCAGAAGAAACCAGAGGGCTTTGGAGGGCTGTGCCATCAGGACGATGAAAAAAGTCGGCACGGCGCCGATAAAGGGTCCGAAAATGGGAATGATATTCGTAAGACCGATGATAGCACTGTTCAACAGAGGATACGGCATGCGGAAAATCCACATCGCCAGGAAGGTAAGACAGGCGATAATCAGTGAATCAATCAGCTGTCCGCGCACGAAGGAGTTGAATACACAATCCGTCAGCCGAACGATGCAGGTTGCCTTGTGATGAACTTTCTGCGGAAGGAGTGCACAGGATATTTTTTTCACCTGCAGTTTCAGCCGTTCCTTTTCGGAAAGCAGGTAGGCAGAAACAATCATGCCAATCAGCAGATTAAAAACGCTCACAGCAAAGTTTTTTGTCATGCCGTATACTTGTGGCAGAGAGGAAGAAAAAGTTGTGTTGAGACCTTCCTGAAGCTTTTCTCCCCATTTTTCCAGCTGTGCATAGATTCCGGTGCTGCTCTGTAAAAAACGTTGCAGTTTTCCCGTCATAGACTGAAAAGAATCCAGATAAGAGGGAAAATTTTTCACAAGAGTTTGTGCACTCTGCGCCAATTGCGGAAGAATCAGAGCAAGAAAAAGCCCCAGTGCCAGCACCAGAAGAAAATAGGTCATAACAAGCGCAAGCGGTTTTTGAAATCTTGACCAAAACTTATGTTTGCGGAAGGAAGCAAAGGCCTTTTCGCGAAACCATAAATACAATCCGTCTAACAGATATGCAAACAGAAATCCAACGAAGAAAGGCGTTAAAACGGAAAGAAGTGTCCCAAGTGCCCGGAACAGCTTTGCAATATGAAGCAACAAAAAGAACAGGATAATCGAATAGGTTGCCGTGAGCAAATTGCTTTTCCATGTTGCCGGCATAATCACACCTCCTTCTGAGATAGTATGGACAAAATCCAAAGAAATATGAATCGAAGGAAGTGAAACTTTTTTCGGTTCTGTGCCGTCTAATCATACTGAAACATAACATTACACAATCACAAAAAACAGGATTCCCGTCTTTGTGCGGAAATCCTGTTTTTTTTTGCATCATGCTTGATAAAGCATCTCGATATGAACGATACCATCCTCCAGATATTCTCCGGAATCTTGTGCAAATCCGAGACTTTCATAAAACCCTTTTGCGTATTTTTGGGCGGAAATGCGGATGGGCTCTTCTCCAAAGGTTGCTTTTATAAACTGAAGAGCCTTTTCCATGCAAAGCTTTCCAAATCCTTTCCCGCGGTATTTCGGAGAGGTGACGACACGTCCGATGCTGATTTCGGAAAACTTTTTATGCTTATTCAAAATCCGCAGGCAGCCTGCCAGCCGGTCTTGATCCCACAAAAGAAGGTGCCACGCTTCTTGATCCATGTTATCACAATCCTGGTAAACGCAGTTTTGTTCTACACAAAATACCTCAATGCGCAGTTTGATCAGCTGATATAATTCTTCATTGGATAGTTGTGAAAATGACTTGATTTGAATTTCCATTCAAAAGGTCTCCTTTCTGAAACGTTAAGAAAGAAATTTCTCTTACGGTGTATCGTGCAGGAATCCATAGCCCAGTTCGCGCAAAGCGCGATGGGGTAGCGGCAAAAGATCTGCAAAGCAAGTCTTTTTATTATACCACAAAAAACAGCAAAGGCAATCACCAAATCATACGTTTTTCATATACTGAGAGTGAAAGACAAAACGTTAGGCGGGATTTTATGAGGTGCTTTCACAACGGCAATATCGTCCAGCTTCTTATGATATTGGGCGCCGCGCTCTTATTGACGCTTATCTTGCCCGTCAAATTCATCCTATTTATACTGACTGTGCTTCTCGTTTATCTGGGCTATGTTATTTTAACACGTTTTTAGGAGGGAGAGTAAAGATGAAAATTGTAGTATTGAAGGTGCCGAAGTTTATCGGGAAGATTCTTAAATCTGTTTTCAAAATGAATGATTAAATACATAAGAGAGAAGG
>CAKRUL010000135.1 GCA_934403665.1 uncultured Clostridia bacterium
TTTTAAACGACAACTTAGTAAGAATGCATGCCGGAACGTCTTCTTCATCCGTTCTATCAAGCAAAAAGTATTCTTCAATAAATGTGAATTTTGAACGTTTTTTTAACAAACGAACAAACTGCCGCTGGATACTCCGGGAAGTTGTTACACCGAACCTATCGAAAACATCTTTATCAAAAAAAGACACCCTGACACACCCGTCAACAAATTCCTTTACAAAACTGGGAGTGCAACCACATCCCGCACCGTCAGACACAAGGTAGCACTTGCGATCATCCCATTTCGTGTAATACCCATTTTTTTCGTATAATTCGTCAAGGATATAATCAAGCAGATACATCCCCTTTGCTCCGAACTCACAACGTAAAATTCTTACTTTGTCATCACGTAAAAATCCACAATCCCTCGGATACCAAGTTGCCCCATCCTTGAATGGACGCGCCACTACTATACCTCCTTACTTCATCCTATTTTCATTTCACATAAAACATATTAGCGCCGTTTACGCCTTCCATAATCGTACCGGCTCGGTGCATTTCCTGTCTGCGCCACTTTTCTACCAAATGCCCTTCATTCTCAGCCGGCAGGAAATACCCCCCGCCTCCCTGAAAGTTCAATATTGGCTGTTTTCGCCTCGCTGCTTCAATCAGACTGCGCACCGTCCGATCCGTCAAGCCCGTTGCCGCCCGCAGATACGCTCTTGAAACTGCGTTCTTCTCTCCGGTCGGAATATACTCTACAATATTAATCATCTCACCGCCCCTTTCCCGTTTGTCATTTAAAACGGAAGCTTTTCGTTCTCGATCGGAAGAAAACCGTCATCATCACCGAACCCTGTGGTGCTACCGTTTCCGGAGCTTGCTTCTGCCGCCTTGTCCCGCTCCCGACCGCTGTCCACGAAATAAACCTCGTCCACCATCACTTCCGTTGCCGTTCGCTTTTGACCGGCTCCGTCCTCCCACTTTCTATTCTGCAGGTGACCGGTCAGAAGGATCTGCCGTCCCTTCACAAAATACTTGCTGACAAACTCGGCAGTAGAACTAAAACAAACGCAATTGAAGAAATCCGCCTGCCGCTCCTCGCCGGGCTTAGGGAACCGTCTGTTCACCGCAATGGAAAACCGGGTCACCGCCACTTGGCTCTGACTGTAGCGGATTTCCGGGTCATGGGTCAGTCTCCCCCAAAAGCAAACCTTATTCATAAATAATTCCTCCCGAATAATTTAATAAAATCCTCCTTACTCCAACCGTAAACCTTCATTGCCTTTCTCTGTGCCGCACGTTTCACCATCTCGGACATTTCCCGGTTAAAATGGATTCCGTTCCGCCCGGTGTGTAAGTCGGCTCTCAGCCAAATTTTAAGCCCGTACTTCTCACTCATGCCACGGTTCCTGCCGGGGAATACATGGTGCTCGTGCAAATTGCTTTTTGCTCCGGTGAAATAGCATTCCTTTTCCTGCTGTAAAATACTATCCATCCGCAGCCCTCCAATCCGCCTTCATTCTTGCGATCTCCTCCGGCGTTTCTGTGGGAATCCCCTGGGCTTTGCATTCCTCCACAATAATATCAATCAATCTTGCCATCTGGGCGGTATCGTAAACGGAAGAACCGTAGTAGGCAATCACATTCACAAAATCCGGATACTTGCGGTTGTCTCCCAGCACCTCACAAATCCACCCCAGGCGGTTATGCCCCCAGTTTTTGATGAATGTGTCCGCCGCCTCCCGCTTAATCGGGATTACTTCATAATTCCCGCCTACCTCACGCACCATCCGGCGGTATAATTCTTCCGGGGGAGCCTGCAGCTTCTCTGCCAGCTTCCCGCACAGCTCCCAAAAGTAGGCATTCGCTTCCTTAGAGCGTTGCTTGCGGTACTTTGTCAGCTTGATCCGCAGCTTTTCGTGCCTGGTCAGTTCCTCTACTGCCTCGCCGCAATACTGGTCAAACAGCAGCGTTGCCTTAATGTGCCGGGTTCCGTAGTCCATGCCCATATCAATGATTTTCCCCGTTACGTCCATTGTTCCGCCTCCTTGCGCCATACCTTCCAGCACAGGCAGCAATTAGCGCCGTACCAGTCCAAGGCTAAGGTAGAATATTCCGGGGCTAACAATTGGATCTGCATTTTGCTGATCCGTCTGGGATTGGTATCAATCCTTCCGGCCGTCCGGATTGCCTCCTGCATACATTCTGAAAAGCTTCCCTCACCCTGTTTGGTCAGCTGCTTTTTGTCACTTACCAGCAGTCGGTAACTCTCCCCGGCTTTTAGGATAATACAATCCCGATTTTCGCCGCATGCAACATATACAGTTCCCACCTCCCGATCATATACGCTTTCAAATCCGGCAGGCAAATGATACGGCGTGTAACACGCATTTTCATATGCAGTCACCCGATCTGTTTCCGGGCTTTCTTGCCCTTCCCGAAACAACTCCCGTGTGGTCAACCGTTTCCCCTTTGGATTTTTTACAACTCCCTCCAGCAAAACATCGGCGTCCACTCCCTCCGGATACAGAGAAACATTTCCGCCAAAATCAAGAACCGTGCAGGAGGTTTTCCCGGGAGCAGTCCGCAGCACTCGGCCTACTTTCTGAACCCATTGGCCGTGAGTGCCGTTGGTATCGAAATCAACCAGATTCCGCAATTCCGGAAAGTCATACCCCTCTGTGCAAATATCAACATTAATCAGTTCCTCGCTGTCTCCCTTTTCAAATCTTTCAAGCTCCTCCCGGCGGCTCTCCGGATCGATTCCTGCGTTCAGATACGCAGGCTTTCTCCCCAGCTCTGAAAGCCTGTCATAGATACGTTGGCAAAACTCATGAGAAGGAGCAAAAAGAATGCTTTTCCCCGGTTCTTTCCTGCTTAAATATTCATCGCACAATCGGTTGATCAGTTCCCGTCCTTTCAAATCATCCTTGCAATGCTTGGCAAGATGTCCCGCTTCAAATCCTTTTTTATCTCGAAAGGTTGGTGTGAGATCAATAAAAGTCGGGCGAACCAAATAATGTGCTTCAACGAGAAACCTGGTTGTAATTTGATTAAAATTATCAAACAATTCCACCAGCGGAAGACTGTCCCCCCTGTTCGGTGTTGCCGTCACACCCAAGAGGGCTGCTGTCGGCTTTCCAATTTTATTCCGCTCAATAATCTCCGTATAAGTGGAAGCCGCCGAATGGTGCGCCTCGTCAATCACAATCAAGTCGAAATAACTTCCTGCCCGCTCCAGCTCCGGCAATAAATTTGTTACCGTCTGTACCATTCCAAAATGAACATATCCGTGCAGGCTTTTCCGCTCTGCGGTAATTTCACTGGTTGGAATGTGAGGGCATACCTTCCGGAATTTTTCTAAATTCTGACCGTGAATTTCTGTCCTGTGCACCAATACCAGCACATGGGGTGCCCTGTTGTACGTTGCCCGAAAACCGTCAAAATAACGCCCGATGGCAGCCGCCATCATAATTGTTTTCCCGGCTCCCGTCCCGGCCACAATCAAGGAATTCCGCCGTTCGGCCAACATATCCACCGCATGGACAACAGCCTGTTCCTGATACGGCCTCAGCTGCATGGAATCACCTCCGGCGGGCGATATAAAAACCTTCCGTTTTTGGAGAAGGAACCGCCGGAACCATCCCGAGAAGAAAATTTACAAGCATTGTGCTTTTTCGCCAGTTCAATCACCTTTTGCAGCTCTTCCTTCCGTTCCGCACCGGCTTGATCTTCTTTCTCTTTCGCCTTTGCAAAAGAGGTTAAATCGCACTCAACCACCGCTTCCGGATTAAACCGACTGTTCATCCGAATGCTTTCAATGATATTTGCCTGACTGTCATTCTCTATGTAGGGGGTTGGCTCCTCATGTTCATCCACTGCCCGGAAAAACCGATCCAGGCACACATCAATCAACCTTGCCAAATGGAGATTATTTTGAAAATATAAATGAGTTACCGTCATGTTATCATCCAAATATTGATACCGTTTTTTGGGGGACATCTGAGTGATCTTCCCCCGTTCAAACGGGGTGTCATTTTTCAATACCATAACTTGCAGAATGAAAAAGTCTGCTTTTGTCTGCCAGATCTGATACTGTGCCTGAATGATATATTTAAACGGAATCCCGCGCTTTATCATCATTGGCTGCATGGTTTTTTGTTCGCACACAAACCGTTGTCCGGCTTTCGGCGTTCCTACACCGTAATCAAAAGGAACCTCGTCCAATCTCTCTGCCGTTCCCGCTATATCCAGGCTTGCAATCAGACGATCCGTAAAATACACTTCTCCCGGCCGCAATCGTTTATTTCTTCCTTTTTGCAGCTCCCGCACTCCGTAAGGCTCTGCAGCGTGACCGTATTCCGCAAACTCCGGCGCCAATTCTTCCCGGCGGTATAGACCGTCATTCAACATTTTGTGGTATAACGCCCAAGACTTTGTATAAGGCTTTTCTGCGCGAAAATCCTCTGCAGGAATTCCGCAATTCTGCAATTCTTCATCCGTTGCATAATACCGCACCAAATCAAAGATCTCGCTGCTCCCGATCCGCTGCTCACGGAGTTTTTCCCAGCCAAGGGTATTTTGTTTTATTTTAATCTTTTGCACTGAAATACCCCCCTATCTCCTTCCATTTCTTTTTGGATCGTTTCAAGCAAGCCAAGCTTGCATATTCTGTGTTGACAATCTCCTGTGCCGGAATCTTTTGTTCTATCATGCCCTTGATCTCTGTAAACTTGTCCTCAGCCAGCTTCGGGTTGGCGTTCCACAGCTCAAACAATTCCTCACTGTCAGCCCGCTCTTCCGGCGTTAAGCACTCCAGATCAACAGTCGGCAGCTGAACCGGAATTTCAATGACCGGTTCCTCTCGCACCGGCTCCTGATACTCTTCATGTTCAAATGCATAAATCGTTTCCTTCAATTCCGGAAGAACCTCCCGG
>CAKRUL010000136.1 GCA_934403665.1 uncultured Clostridia bacterium
CCAGCAGAAAAAAGGCAAGATTAGCAGCAAAATTAAATGCGGTCAATGCATAAATATTTTTTTGATAGATTTTGAAAGCGTACGGTATGTACGCTTTTTTGCATTTCTTTTCTTTTTCTCCCTCTTTACAACCGAACAATTGTTTGGTATAATGGTTCTGAGGTGTTCTTTATGCATGACGTATCTCCGCAGAAAGCGGTTTTTCATATTGATGTCAATAATGCCTTTCTCTCCTGGAGTGCAATCCATCTGCTGAAAAACGGTGCCAAAACCGATTTGCGCAATATTCCTTCTATTATCGGAGGGGATCAAAAAAAGCGTCATGGCATCGTTTTGGCAAAATCCACGCCGGCGAAACAATATGGGATTCAAACCGGCGAAACCGTGGCAAGTGCGAAAAAGAAATGTTCTGTGTTGCACATTGTCCGTCCCGATCGGGCGCTGTATCAGCAAAACAGCAATCAGCTGATGGAGCTGTTATCCCGTTTTTCTTCCGACATCACCCGTTTCAGTATCGATGAGTGCTTTTTGGAATATCGCAACGAAACCTTTGACAATATCATAGACGCAGCTCATTTCATCCGTCGAACCATCTTCCGCGAGCTTGGCTTTACCGTCAACATCGGCATTTCCTCCAATCGTTTGCTGGCAAAAATGGCAAGTGATTTTCAAAAACCGAATCGGGTGCATACGCTGTTCGAGTGGGAAATCGAAGAAAAAATGTGGCCGCTCCCCATCCACGATTTATTTATGGTGGGGCGTGCCAGCCGTGAAAAATTAAAACAAAAAGGGTTCTTTACCATCGGCGATATCGCCCATTCCTCCCCTGCTCTTTTGGAGAAAATTTTAAAGAAGCATGGATTGATGTTAAACAATTATGCCAACGGGAAAGAAACCGCGCTGTTTTCCTCCCATGATACCGTGAAAGGAATCAGCCATTCCACCACACTCCCGTTTGACACCAATGACCCTGTCTATCTTCAAAAGATTCTGATGGAGTTGAGTGAAAAAATCGGAACACGGTTCCATCAAACCGGGCTCTTTTTCGGTTTGGTTTCTGTCGAAGTAAAAACGGCAGACTTTCAAAAATGTTCTATGCAAAAGCGCTTGCCAAGCCCGACCAGCGACACATCCCTTATTTATCAGACCGCTTTAGAGCTGTTCCGTCAGTTGAATGTCGAAAAACACATTCGTCATATCGGTATCCGGATCGGGCATTTGGAGCATCCCTATCAGCAAATTTGCTTTTGAACGATATCGTACAAGTTGTTTTCCATACGCCGAACATGGATTCGTGTTTTTCTTTTTTGCGGTTGACCGACTTTTTCGGTAGCCTGAATCCGTTTATTGCCCGGAAAATACCTCGCCTCTCGGTTGCTTTTCTGCAACGCAAAACATTCTTTTTATAAAGCTTCGGCAAGAATACCGACTGCGCGCCGCAGAGTGGCAATCTCCTCTTTTCGGATATTTTCCAGAGAACTTCCGTAATATTTACACGGCAAACTAATCCCAAACGTCAGAATGCCGTTTTGAAGATACATCATCTGCGAATTGTACGCACCGCCGGAGGACAAAATCTCATACTGGAACGGAACGCTGTTTTCTCTCAAAATTTCTTCTAAGGCTTCCCGAAACGGACGGTTTGCAATCATGATGCTGTCCTTAATCTTGACGACCGCTCCTCCGTCCCATTTCAAAAGACTTTTCCCCATGCAGTCTGCGTGAGACAGAATGACAGCAACATCCGGACAAATGCTGTTCGCCACAACCTTTGCTCCTTTAAAGCCCAGCTGATCCTGCACGGTAAAAGCGAAATAGAGATCGCTCTTTCGCGGTTTTTGAGAAAGCGCCTGAATGGTCTCAATCAAAATGGATAAATTGGCCTTCACGGTTAAATTGGTTCCGAAAACCGATTCGTCATTCTCAAAAAATTCGTTTTTCAACGCGAATACATCACCCGGCCTGACAGAATGCTTGCGCATGCCGAGATCAATCAGCAAATCGCTGATTTTAAGCTCATCCGTCTTTTCATCGGACGGCGCCCGAATCACGCCTTCGACTTGCCCGGAAACACATCTTTTTCCTATCAGCTCTTTGGCGGATAACTTCCCGATTGCGGAAAAACGTAAAGTTCCATCCTCTTCCACATAGGTGACAAGCAGACCCGGTGTGTCTATTCCGGCATTGATCAGCACTTTTCTTCCCTCGCCCTTCAGGCGGACAATCACGTTACCGAAATTGTCGTAATAGCACTCGTCGCAGCAGTCTTTGACCTCGTCTTTAATCAAATCGCGTATCCTGAATTCGTTTCCGGAAACATGATACTGTTCCAACAATTTATTTTTCATCCCTGAACCCTCCAATATTGTCAACAAATAGCCCAACCAGCTTCAAGCCTTCCTCATAATCGCCCCGGTCCATCACACTGACCGGCGAATGAATGTATCTTACCGGCATGGAAACAACTGCCGTTTTGACACCGCTTCCGTTGACCGCAATGGCGCCGGCATCGTTGCCCCCCATTGTCGTTCGTTTGAACTGATATTTCACATGATTGTCCCGCGCCAATTTCACTAAGAAATCATTCAGCGCCTGATTGGAATAGGAGGTGCGGTCAACAATAGAGATTGCCGGTCCTTCTCCTTGATTGGTCGATTGCTCCTGCGGCTTTGTGCCCGGCACATCAGAGCATGTGGTGCCCTCCAGGATCAGTGCAATCTCCGGATTCACACGGTATGCCGCCGTTTTGGCACCCTGCGTGCCGATCTCCTCATTTACGACAAAAGCCGCCACAAAATCATAAAGCGCCTCTCGCTTGAGCATTTCGATCAGAATCCGCACACCGACACGGTCGTCAATTGCTTTCGCTTTGATCTTATTTTCGCCAAATTTCACGAATTTGGAATCAAATTTGATAAAATCTCCTTTTTCGACCAATTCTTCTATTTCCCGACGGGAATACACTCCCGTGTCGATATAGAGATCTTCCATTTTTATCGTTTTTTCGCGTTCTTCTTTGGTTGCCATATGAACCGCCTTGACACCGACAACGCCCGGGATGTCGTTATCCCCTATGCGCACTTTCTGAGAAAGCAGAATCCGCTCGTCGATTCCGCCCACCGATTCAAACAGCAAATAGCCATCCTTGGTGATATCCTTGACCAAAAAGCCGACTTCATCCATATGTGCACAAAGCATCACCGTTTTTGGATTGCGCCGCAATCCCTTTTTATAGGCAATGATGTTTCCATCCTTCATCATTTCAATCTTTTCACAGAACGGCATAATTTCATCGATGATGATCTTTGCTACAGCGTCGGTATCTCCCGACACGCCGTATGCATTGCAGAGTTTTTCCAAAAGCTCCATTACAGCACCTCCTTGTCAGCCACATCGGTCAAATATCCAACCATCAGATCAATTAACTGATGGACATTCTCCAAGCTGACCACTTCGCTTGCCGTATGCATATATTTCAGAGGAATGGAGAGCATGACGGTGGGAACTGCCGTCTTTGCAGAATGAAGCACCCATGCGTTTGTTCCGGGGTTCCCGGATTCCACCTCGATTTGCAGAGGAATCCCCTTTTGTTTCGCATAATCGAGAATGCTGCGATTCATTTGTTTATTCAATGCAGGTCCTTTCGTAATGACAGGACCCTTATCCAGATAAAAACTTCTTGCTTTGATTCCGTCCGGCGTAACGCCGTGCGTGACATCCACCACAATGGCGGCATCAAAATCCAAGGAACTGCCGATGACAGAAGCACCTTTCATGCCGATCTCTTCCCCCACGGTTGCCGTGCTGATCACATCAACATTCTGCAAAGAAAGTCTTTTCAAAACCTCCAGATTGACATAAACGCCAAGGCGGTCGTCCAAAGCACTACGACAGATACAGTTGTTTTGCAGATAGGTGCTTGTACTATGAAAAGACACCGCATCCCCCACCCGGACAATGGTCTCAAGCATTTCCCGGGAAAAACCGGTGTCAATAAAAAGCTGCTCTGTTTGATAGGCTTTATCATTGGGGCCGGTCAGCAAATGCGGTGGCTTTGCGCCTATGATTCCAAGGATATCCCGTTTTCCGTGAACAACAACCTCCAAAGCGGGCAAAATCCGCAAATCCACACCGCCTATGGGCACAAAGCGCAAAAATCCGCCCTCCAGAATCTCGGTGACCATCAGTCCGATCTGATCAAGATGCGCATCCAATAAAATGGTTTTCTTTCCGTTCACAGACTTCTTCCGAGAAATGACGTTGCCCAAAGAATCGAGATACGATTCCTCGCAAACTTCCGAAAACATCTGATTGATTTTCCGGGATGCCTCCTGTTCCAATCCCGAAACACTCACCAGATTTAAAATATCCTCCAGCATTGTCTCACTCCATTCCTTTTCCAATCGATTCGGCATGCCCTTGACAGCACCCTCGGCTTCCCTATAGAGCATTCACCAAGTCTTTGAAGGTGTTTCCTCTCACCTCAAAGTTGGGAAACAGGTCAAAGCTGGCACAAGCAGGGCAAAGCGCAACCACATCTCCGCTTGTCGAAAAAGCACAGCTTGCGCGAACCGCTTCCTCAAAGCTCTGACAAAATTCGATCGGGAAATTTGGGTCATTTTGCAGAACGGCGTCGGCTATTTTTTTCGACGTATTTCCAACCAAAAACAGTTTCTTGACTTTTTTTGCGATTTCTTCTCCCAAACGGTTGAAAGGGATTTTTTTGTCGTATCCTCCCGCAATCATAACAATTTTGATGCCTTTCTCATAAAAAGCATTCAGACACGCCATCGCACGCGTTGGACTGGAGGCAATCGAATCGTTGTAAAAACGCACTCCGTTTCTCTCCCTTACAAATTCAATCCGATGCGGAATCCCTGCAAAATGCATTGCCACATCCTGAATCACTTCCAAAGG
>CAKRUL010000137.1 GCA_934403665.1 uncultured Clostridia bacterium
GTCCTACATCTGCAATCAGCTTCAGTTCCAGGATTACTTCCCGTTCCACCCCTCTTCTGCCGGGTTTTGAAAACCGCGGAGCCTGCCGGGTGGGAGTTGCAAACCGCTTGTTGCCGAAACCGCCTTTTCCACCCTTCGCAATCACGGCGCGTTCGCCTTTTTCCGCTAAGTCCGCAAGCACCAGGCCGCTTTCTTTGTCATAAGCAATGGTTCCCACCGGAACCTTGATGACCAAATCCTCCGCGTCCTCCCCCTTGCAATTGTCGCCTCGTCCGTCACCGCCGTTCTTAGCGGCATATTTGCGCCTATATTTAAAATCCAAAAGGGTAGACAGATTGGGATCCGCCTCCAGAATAACGCTGCCTCCCCGTCCGCCGTCACCGCCATCCGGGCCGCCGGATGCGACATACTTCTCCCGGTGAAAGGAAACCGAACCGTTTCCGCCGTTACCGGATTTGATGAAAATTTTCGCCTTGTCGATAAACATCACTGTGCCTCCCTTCTCTGTTACCTTCCCCAAAAATATGGAACGCTATCCCTGCAGCACAGATTCCATATTACAAAAAAACCTGAGCAATTCTGCCCAGGTTTTCGACTCACTAAGCGTATACACTTACCTGCTTTTTGTCTTTGCCTTTTCTTTCAAATTTTACTTTACCGTCAATCAAAGCAAATAATGTGTCGTCAGATCCGATTCCAACGTTATTTCCGGGATGAATTTTCGTACCTCTCTGTCTGACCAGAATATTGCCGGCAACCACAGTCTGTCCGTCGCCTCTTTTGACACCAAGACGTTTGGACTCACTGTCACGGCCGTTTTTTGTACTACCAACACCCTTTTTATGAGCGAACAACTGGAAATTCAATTGTAACATTATTTACACCTCCGATTCTTCAATCTTCAAATAGGAAGGAAACTGTTCCTCCGCCTGTTTCAGCACCAAAACCATTGTCTCCAGCAAAACATCCGCTTTTTCCCTCACCTGCACAGAAAGCGTTTCCGGCAATTGACATTCCAAAAAGCCCTCCGCAATCGTATAGGAAAAATCCTCAAGCTTCACAATCTCCTCCAAACCGAGAACGGCAAACTGGGAAGCAGTGGAAAGCACGGCGCATACCATATCATTTCCCGCTTCGCCAAAGCCGGTATGATCCTTCAGCGAGAAAAAGACGATTTTGTTTTGATGATTTCTGTGAATAATAACCGTTGTCATAACAACAGCGATTAAGCGTTGATTTTTTCAATCTGCACTTTTGTGTAAGGCTGTCTGTGACCCTGTTTTCTTCTGTAGCCTTTTTTCGGCTTCATCTTGTAAACAATCACTTTTTTAGCCTTGCCCTGTTTCAAGGACTTCGCGCTGACAGTTGCACCTTCTACAACAGGTGTACCGATTGTCATTCCGTCCTCTTTGCCGACTGCGATTACTTTGTCAAACGTAACAGCATCGCCTTCCTGACAATCCAGCTTTTCAACGAAGATCACATCGCCTTCATTTACTTTGTACTGTTTGCCGCCGGTTTCAATAATAGCGTACATCAATTGCACCTCCCTTTTTATAATAGGACACGCTGATGCAGGCAAAGAGACAAGCTGCTTCTTGTTTAAGACCTGCTACACGCGGTTACCGTACTATTTTAATACAAACCTGTCAAATTGTCAATATTTTTTTCTTGTACTCTCTGTCTTTTTTTGAAAAATCTTTACTCGATCCGGAAAGAAAGGTGATCCTCTTCGGCATCAATCGAAACAGACTGATGCTCCCGGATTTTTCCGCTGATATACAAATCCGCCAGTTCACTTTCTATTTCCTTCTGAATCAGGCGGCGCAGCGGACGCGCTCCGAAGCGCTTGTCATAGCCCTTATCAGCCAGATAATCTTTTGCCGCTTCCGTCAAAGTCAGTGTGATATGCTTTCCGGAAAGCTCTTCCGTAAGATCCCCAATCATGATATCCACAATGCTCTTCATATTCTCCCGGTTCAGTTGATGGAAATGCACAATCTCATCAATCCGGTTCAGAAATTCCGGACGGAACAGTTCTTTCAAAGCAGTATCGCTTTTATCGGAAACCGCCTTGCTTTCATTTTCCACAAAGCCGTAAGAAGCCGCACGATAATCACTGCCTGCATTGGACGTCATGATAATCACAGTATTTTCAAAATGGACGGTTTTCCCGTGGGAATCTGTCAAAACGCCGTCATCCAACACCTGAAGCAACAGATTGAAAATATCATTGTGCGCTTTTTCAATCTCATCCAGCAGGATGATGGAATAAGGGTGTCTCCGCACCTTTTCGGTCAGCATACCCGCATCATCATATCCGACATATCCGGGAGGAGAACCAATCAGTTTGGACACCGAATGTCTTTCCATATATTCCGACATATCAAAACGGATAATCGCTTCCTCCGAACCGAAAAGCTCTCTTGCCAATGTCTTGACCAATTCTGTTTTTCCGACTCCGGTCGGCCCCACAAACAGGAAGGACGCCGGTTTTTTCTTTTTGGTCAGTCCTGCTCTGGAGCGGCGGATTACCTTTGCTACTGCCTCCACTGCTTCATCCTGCCCTACCAAGCGTTTTTTTATGCGATCACTCAAGTTCAAAAGCCGTTTAGCATCACTCTGCGTCAGATCGGTTACCGGGATACTGCTCCACCGTTCGATCACCCGAGCGATGTCTTCCATCGTGATGCAGGCATCGGAGGCTTCCTGTTCCAGCTCTTTCAGACGATCTGAAATTCTGCATTCCTCGATTTTCAAATCCGCCAGCTTCTGATAGGTCTCCTCATTTTCCGTGCCCATCAAGGAATCCTTCTCCTCCACAATAGATTTCAGTTGTTTGTTTAATTTCTGTATTTCGCTGAGCGCATGGTTGTTCAAATTCTTTTCCGAACCGCACTCATCAATCAAATCGATCGCCTTATCCGGCAGATAGCGTTCCGGAATATAGCGTTTGGAAAGCCGCACAGCAGCCTCCAGCACCTCATCGCTCAGTTTTACCCGATGAAAGTTTTCATAAAAAGGCCGTAAGCCCTTCAGAATCTCGATTGCTTCCTCCGAAGAGGGTTCTTCCAGAATGACCGGAGCAAAACGGCGCTCCAGTGCGCTGTCTTTTTCGATATGCTTGCGATACTCTGTCAGAGTCGTCGCCCCGATAACGCGAATTTCTCCCCGCGCCAAAGCCGGTTTTAAAATGTTTGCCGCATTCATTGCGCCCTCCGCATCGCCGGCGGCAACAATGTTGTGTAGCTCATCAATGACAAGAATGATATTTTTCCGCTCTTTCACCTCGTTTAGAAGGCTTTTCAAGCGCGCTTCAAACTGACCGCGGAACTGCGTTCCTGCCAGAAGCGCAGTAAAATCCAAAAGATATACTTCATAATCCAGAAGCTTATAGGGAACCTTTTCTTCTACAATCCGCAGTGCAATTGCCTCTGCCACTGCTGTTTTTCCAACACCGGGTTCTCCCAGAAGAACCGGATTGTTTTTCGTGCGGCGATTCAATATGTGAATCACCCGCTCGATTTCCTTCTCCCGGCCCACCACGGCATCCAACTCGTTGTCTCTCGCCTTCTGGGTGAGGTTAGTTCCATAGGTTTCCAGCATGCTTTTTTTATTGCTTTTCTCTTCTTTTTCCTGTTTCTCTTCGGAGGCTGCCTTCCCTTTAAAGCGTTCTCCCGCAAAGCTTTGGGGCATTGTCATATTGTCCGAGACATTCATGTCCGACAAAAATTCCCCCATTTCGGTGTTCAGCTCATCCAAATCGGCCTCCGTGATTCCCATCTGGTTCATCATCTGTTCCAGAGGTTTAATCCCAAGTTCTTTGGCACAGCTGAGACACAGACCTTCATTGATCTGCTTGCCGTCCTCAAATTTATTGATAAATACAACTGCCACATTCTTCTGGCACCTTGAACATAACATAGTTTTTCTCCTTGTTTCGCCGCATACATCCGCCTTCTTTCTGCATAAAAGAAAACGAAACCTGCTTGGAAAGTCTTTCTCACAAACAGGCAAATTTCTCTTTCCTCTTTTATTATACACAGGCTGATCCCGTTTGCAAGAATAGCCCCTGAATATTCATACTATATTCACATTTAACTGTATTATTTTAACAGATTTCGGCGCTCTTGTAAAGAGTTATTTTTCCAGGTGTTGCCTAAGACACTTTTTATAAATAAAAAGCGTCTGCTTTTTCGACAGTCTTGGCGACATGCGCATGGAGTGTATTTTCGGAATAAAGATTACCGAAGAAAAAACTCATTTCCCCGCCTCGGCTTTGAATTTTGCACGAAATGCGGCAGGAGAGCTTCCATACTCTTTTTTAAATAGCCGATAGAACCATCCCACGTTTTGAAAGCCGCTGTCATAACACAAATCCAAAATCGGAACATCGCTGTTCATCAGCATATTTGCAATATAATTGAGCCGCAATCCGTTAATGAATTGGGATAAGGTCATATGATAGTATTTTTGCATGCTTCTGGCAACATGTTCACGGGAGCGGCCGCTTAAGGAAATCATTTTTTCAATTCCTTCGGAAAACATTTTTGGGTGGTTCATCTCATTACAGAGATTTTCCAGCCATATGGGAACGGAAAAAGTCTGTTCGGTTTGCCCGGAAAAATACTTCGTAAAAATATCTACCAAGAGAATACGCATCCGCAGCTTTTGCTGCCCTCGGTTTTGCCATTGAAGAGTGTTAAGCCTATCAAGCTTTGACAGAAGAACATCCTTTTCTTTTTCTTGCAACAGAACAGCCGGCGGCATTGGGCTGTTTAACAGCACATCGGAGGGAAAACCTTCTGATAAGTATTGAAAAAGAAGTTCTATTGTTTCCCGGGTAAAAGTCAGGTTGATAAAGGAAAAGCTTTTTTCCGACAAGTAGGTGTGCGTATCCCCGGGT
>CAKRUL010000138.1 GCA_934403665.1 uncultured Clostridia bacterium
GTTCTGAGCGTGATTTTTATGCTTTTTGCCGTTTGCATGGCAGCGGCGGCTGATCCTCTTCCGATTCAATTCCGCAAATCCGGCGGAGGGCAATATATCTATTGCAACAATCCGGAAAATATCAATGCATGGAATTTGTCTACCGACGAAAATCCTTACGCTTCCTATATGATGAAAAACGAAAAGCTGGGGCCGGACCGGTATTCTGTCTTTTTCTGCTTTTATAACTGTACGGAGTTTAATGTGGAACCGGATATGGAGCTTTTTTCCGAGGATGCGACAGTCACCATTCATTCGGTCGGTTATTATCTGCCGCAGGGAAAAGAATACTTCGACTGTTTGGGTGCCTGGTCAGACTTTCTGGGAATCAATATCCGCACGCTCAACGGCTGCCGGCAGTATGTTCCGTATCAGCCTTTAGCGGAGCAGTTTCCCAAAACAATTGCCCTGAACGGAGAAAGCGACTGGATCAGCAGGTATCTCTATAACTATGATGTGGTAAAGCCGCGCACGACCTTTCTGATGCTTGTGGATTTCAGCATCGAAGAGGGTGAGGCGGATATTAACTTTGCTGCATTAAAGCACTACGGTGCGGTTGGAGACCGCACGCATCATAATCCGGATGCGGCTCCCGGCAATTATCACAGAGATACTTCAGTCAAGGGAATCGATACGGAGACGCTTCCAATGGTAGAATGTGATTTGAATGTTGTCATTGATGCGCAGATGCAGGACGGAGATCCTGTGATGGTCGAGCTCTTTAATCCGTTTCATCCGGAGGGAAACGTGGCTCCTTACTGGATGACAAACATCAATCCTGCCCGGGATGCCTATTTGTTCAGCAAAAATGTGGCTGCAGGGTCGGATATGCTGGAGCTCCGTTACCGGGATGACACAAAGCTGCGTTTTTACGGAAAAAATGTTCCGGACGCTTTGAAAGATAATGTTTGGCGCTTTGATCTTTTTCACCATGATACCAAGGAGTATCAATCCGGCATGCCATGGGCGGAGGAAGATTATATTCCCAATGCGGAGCACGAAAACAGCCTGGATTTGGAGCATCTTCCCAATACCGAATGGGAGGCAAACATCGGCAATTTCGGCGTCACAAACCGCTATCACCTGACGGTGTGCAATGAAGACAGCCGGGAGAGGGTGCTCAATTATATGATGGACACCGTGTTTGCCAGCAATATTGTCATGGTGCGGGATGAAGCAGGCAATCTGTTAAATCCGTACACGTTGACAACTGAAAATGCTTATGCGCTTTCCAAAGGAATTACATATGTGAAAAAAGAAGATTGTATGCTCAGCATTCCGCTTTTGCCGGGGCAGAGCAAACAATATATTGTGGACGTAATTGAGCCCACCAACTGCTATGGAGGAATCCTTCAGTCGCTGAAGGTTGATCGTTATTCCTATCGGACAGAGGAGTCCCGGACGGTCTTTCCGCAGTATACCCAGCGCTATCCGTTGGAGTATGTGTTTTATAACGGGCAGGAATTCATGCGGTGGATTGCCGGAGAGTTGTATCATTACACAGCGGGGCAGAAATGGGAGAAGCTGTCGTCCGAAAGCGGTTCTGCCAATTTCTTAAAAGGCTTGGATGAAAACAATCAGCTTGTGAAGCTTGGACAGGGAGAGGGATACGCAGCCCGTTTTTCCGCGTGGGACGAATACGAAAAGGAGTATATTCCGCGCCGCAAGGAACGGGGACAGATCTTTTTGTATGATGAATCGTTGGAATACACGGGAGAACGGCAGTTTCCGGAGTATGTGGAAAGGCTTTCCTATGTTTCTCCGACACTCTATGCTTTGACGGATCAAGGGTACTGCACTTCGAAGGCACAAGACTTTCTGTTTTCGCCTTTGCAAACGGAGATTCCCTGGTTCAACGGGAAGGCGGTTGTCTCCGAGCGGGCGGACGGCATTTTCTTTTCCCGTTCCTCTTCGCAAATGACAAAGGTAAGCTTTGAGGGAACGCAGCCGAAAAACATTGCACTTGCCGGCGATTTGTTTTATTTCTTAAAATCCTGGAAAGCATTCTATGACGATCCGGCACAGAATATTTTGTCAGTTTCGGCAGACGGCATTCATTGGACGGATTATCTGCTTCCCGATCAATTTTACGAGCTGAAACGTGTCTTTCACTTTGACGGTAAAATTTATGTGGATTGCAAATACGAACAGTTTGCTTTTGAGGATAACGACATTGTTTTTGACGCGGTTTTGGTAAAGCAAAACGATGAGATTCTTGCTTTTCAGACGCCGGCAGAGCTCCAAAACGACCGGACGATGGTGCCCATGCGCTATTTCTTTGAAAAATTGGGAGCACAAGTCACTTGGGTGGAACAGGAACGCAAGGTCATCGTGGAGCAGGAAGGGCAGACGGTTTGCTTTTCGATTGGCAGTGACATTGCATACGTCAATCAAGAGCCGCGGCAATTAGATGCCCCTCCATATCTTTCGAACGACAAAACATTGATTCCGATACGCTTCTTATCCGAGGCATTGGGATATGATGTTGCATGGTCGGAAGAGACGAAAACGGTTTCCGTTACAGGAGGCTGAACGTTCCCAATACACGGAAACCATCTATCAAAAGGACAGCGGGGTTATTTATGAAAATATTAAGAACTATTTTAGGAATTGCGATCTTGACGCTGTTGATTGCAATCTTTCGTTTTTCCGCTCAGCCGGCAACACAGTCCAATGATTTAAGTGTGTCGGTGACAGAGGGGATTGTAAACAACATACCGGTTGTGAGGGATTATCCAGACGATTTGAAAACAGAACTGATTCTCGATTGGAATAACACGATCCGAAAGTATGCACATTTCAGTCTTTATTGTCTTTTGGGCATTCTGTCGGCGTGTTTCGGTCTTTGCTTCCGGACATCTGTGCGCAAACGATGGAGCGCTGTTTTGCTGTTTTGTCTTTTGTATGCGGTGAGTGATGAGATTCATCAATTGTTTGTGCCGGGGAGGGGCTGTGAAATCCGGGATATGCTGATTGATTTTTCCGGTTCGTTTCTCGGCAGCCTTCTCATCTTCGGGATTGCTTTCATCATCGGAAAAAGGAAACAAAGAAGGGGGTGTGCTGCGCATTGAGAAGGGATGTTTTGTTCTTGGGAGGGCTGTTTCCGAAGGAACGGGAACAGGAGATCATCAAAAATTCAAAGGGAGCGGTACAGAATGCCGCCAATACCCTTCAGTGGAATATGATTCGTGCGCTGGAAAGCGGTCTGGGAAAACCGGTTACGGTTTTAAATGCTCCGTATATCGGTTCCTTTCCGCAGCGTTACCGAAAGCTTTTTATGAAGGGCGGAAGGTTTTGCCATGTGCCCGGCGCAAAGGACGAAAGCATTCGTTTTTGCAACCTTGCCTATTGGAAATACTATTCCATTTATTTTCATTTGAGAAAGGCTTTAAAGAGATGGGCATGTGAAGGGAAACCATCCGATAAGGCGGTGGTGGCATATGCATTGACCGGCAACCATCTGAAACTTTTTCGATTTTTAAAGAAACGTTTTCCGGAGATACGAACCATTCTGGCAGTTCCCGATTTGCCCGAATTCATGAATCTGGGGCAGGAAAACAAAGGGACACTTTTTCATTGGCTGAAAAAGCTGGATGTCACTTTTATTTATCGGCATTTAAACAGTGCGGATCGCTTTATTTTGCTGACGGAGGCAATGAATGAGCGGGTTCGGGCGTCGTCGGAAAATTATACCGTGATGGAGGGGATTGCTCCGGCACCCTATGAGGACAGTGCTGAAAAATTTTCGGAGAAAACAATGCTCTATACCGGAGGCCTTGCAGAGACATACGGAGTGGTCGATTTGTGTGAGGCGTTTCACAGAACGGCGAATCCGGAGTATCGGCTGATTCTGTGCGGAAGCGGACAGGCGGAGAATGCGGTCAAACAGTATGCTGCAAAGGATCGGCGGATCTCTTATCTGGGACTGATTGAAAGAAAAAAAGCACGAATATTACAGTGTCAAGCCAGTGTGCTTGTCAATCCGCGCGGAGATGAAGGAGCATTTACAGCATACTCTTTTCCCTCTAAAATTTTGGAATATATGAGTTCGGGAACACCGGTGATGATGCGGAAATTAAAAGGGATTCCGCCGGAATATATGGAACACTGTTGCCCGATTGTCTCGGACAGCATAGACGGCTTTTCCAATGAAATTGATTTGGTTTTATCAAAATCTTCGGAGGAGCTGGCGGCGCTTGGAGCGGACGCAAAAGAGTTTGTCACCAAGCAAAAAGGCATCGAACAGCAGGGGAGAAAACTCATCCGGCTTTTGGAGGATGAACCGGGAGGAAAAAAAGCGTGAAAAAGAAAATACTGTTTGTCAGTCATGCGTTGGGCAAGGGAGGCTCCGCAAAGGCATTGCTTTCCCTGTTGGAAACCCTGGATTATGAGAATATGGATGTCACGCTGAAGCTGCTTGCTCCTGCCGGAACCTCACAAGGCTCATTACCCCGGCAGGTTCATGTCATCTGTCAGGACAGCTGGAAGGATTACTCTGCACAATTGAGGCTGGCGCGCCGGAATCATGCTTTTTGGGTTTATCTGGCGGATAAACTTTTGAATGTTTTTCACTTTTCGCATGGACATGCCTTCTATCAAAAAGTCATCGATGCCTGTCTTGAGACAGAACCGGCGGACAATGCCCCCTGGGATATTGCGATTGCCGCATCCGAATTGCTTCCCACCTATTATGTTGCTGAGCGGGTGCCGAATGCCAAAAAGAAGATTGCCTGGATTCATTCGGATTATCAGGCGATGAAGGTAGATGCGAACATTGATCGGAAATATTATGATCGGATGGACAGCGTAGTGA
>CAKRUL010000139.1 GCA_934403665.1 uncultured Clostridia bacterium
CCGTGACACTGTACTCGCTTGGATAGAAAAAAGAAATATGCTCGCCGCAAAAATCGGACGCCTTTGGAAATTCAAGCTCAGCGAAGTAGACGCTTGGATGAAATCCGGCGTTGCGGCCGATAAGTAATAGGTAGTTCATTATGCATCAAGAACGATTAAACGCTTTTGAAAAAATGCTTTCCGATATTCTTGTGCAGTATGACTCGGTTACAGAGAAATTGGCGGCGCTCAAGGCTGAAGGGAAAGAGAAAACCGTTACCTATCGCCGGCTTTTTACAAACAGGCTGCAATATCAAACGATATTGTCTTACTATTCCTGCTTTGAGTTTGAATGATAATAGATACTTAGTGAGTGAGGTGCGATTGAATGGACGAAAAAGAAATCAGAAAAAAACTTGCCGGTCGTGCCGCAGGGTATATGATGTTTAAGGACGATGAAGAAGAAAACGCCGAGACGACCGCAGAAATATCTTCGTTGAATAATGTTATTTTATTCCCGGATTTTGAAAAGCTGAAAAGTGAAGTAGAGAAAATGCGTACAGAGCTGTCAATGCTTTTGCTGGAGCGTGATGAGCTTCAATTCGTTATCTGTAAGAATATTGAGACAGAATATATGCTGAAACTCGGCAGCATTGAGTATAAAGCTTATGAAGCTCAATGCGCCGCCCTGCGACTGAAACGCAAAATTGAATTGATTCAGGCAAAGAAAAACAGACAGGAAAAAGTCATAATTTCTGCTATTGAGGAAACGCTCGACAATGAATTTGCCGAATATCAAAAACAGCTTGATGAGCAAATTGATAAAATGAACGATGCTCTTAAACGAAGCAAGGCGGAAGTTCTATCAGATGAAGAAAACAAGGAACTCAAAAAGCTCTATCGAAAAATAGTTAAGGCATTACACCCTGATATTAACCCTGATGTTTCCGAAGCACAGGTTCAATTATTTGATAATGCGGTATCAGCCTATAAAAACGGCGATTTGGGAACATTGAGGGTTATAGGTGAAATGATTGGCAACAATCCGTTACCTGAACAGAATAAGGACGCTATGACACAGCTTTTTGAAGAAAGAGAGCGTTTACAGGGACTGCTGAAATCTATAAGAGAGAGTATTGAGAATATCAAATCAGAGTATCCGTACACGATGAAGGATATTCTTGAGGATACAGAGAAAACCGAGCAGAAGAAGCAAGAACTTGAAAGTATCCTTGAACAGTATAACGATCTTATCTCTATTTATAATGCGAAAATCGAAGAAATGTTGGGGTGAGATTATGGGCGATTTGGTTAAATCCGGCGGTAGCGGACTTGTGGGGTTACTACACGGCAAAAACGGAGAGATTTCCATACCAAAACCTTTTGAAAAAGACATATTCCTTTTTGATACCTATGTAGCCGGAACAACCCATATTGAAGGTATCGAAGAATTAGAGCCACATTTGAATAACGATGACAGATTGGAATTTTTCAGAGAACCCGATAACCGGTATGATAAGCAGGCGATTGTTATTAAGACTGTTGGCGGTGTTAAAATCGGTTATGTACCGAAGCAGGATAATGTAATATTTGCTCGCCTGATGGACGCCGGAAAGCTCCTTTTCGGTAAGATTACCTCAAAGGAGAAGAAAGGCTCGTGGGTAAAGATTTATATTAAGGTTTTCCTGCACGAGTAAGGGGGAATTTTTGATAAAATTGTATTCGCATTATTTGCAAATGCTGTTATGAATACTCACCATTCAAGAATGATTATCTAAAATACAAATGTGAATAGTGGCAGAAGAAGGCACGAGAGGTTAGCACCCGTGCCTGCTTCGTTATGTGTAGATGAGTTCTTTGCTTACCGCTTCAATTACTCTGCTTCTAATAGTGTTCATCCTCCGCACCCACGCCATTTGGTTGGTGGCTTTGAGTTGCTCCGTGACACCTTCTTTTTCAGCGAGTTCTTTTACCAGCCGGAGAAAAAATTGTTGTGCCTGTTCTTCGGTGTCAGCGAGATGGGAATAGAGCTTGCCGGAAGTGAGCAGATTGTAATACAGGACTTTGTGGTATTGCTTCAAATATCGGAGTCGGCGCTGTCCCCATACGCCGATAGGGTTTTCTTCGGCGGGTAAAGTTAGATTAGGCAGGCGGTAATCGCCTTACGTTGGTCAGCAAATCTTCGCTATTCATGAGGATTTCCATCTGCTTTTGCACCGGCTTGTTTTCTTTTGTGCTGCGTGACTGCGGATCGATATTTCCGTAGTAAAATTCTTCTATAAACCGTGACATAAAAATGCACCTGCCTTTCGATTACAGTTTAACAAAACCGAAAAGCAGGTGCGAGTATGCGAATTTCTAAATCGCGCATTAAAGTATATAATTGTAGTTATACGGTTATAAATCGGCAATCCATTCTATCGCATATAGCGGCAGATTAACAAGCCATTCTTCTTTTTTGAAATCTGCCATCGAAGTGCGAACGGATACCTCAGGTGTGAATTTTTCCTGATAGGTTTTAAGGCTTTTCGCTCGGAGGTTCACCTCTGCCTTAACCTCTACGGGAATAATTTGTTCGCCGGTATCAACAATAAAGTCAATCTCACAAGAACCTCTGTCGTTGGTGTAATAGTAAACGCCTAAATCTTCGATGGTTTTAAGCTGCTGGCATACATACTGTTCCGTGAGAGCGCCCTTGAACTCAATAAAAAGGTCGTTCCCATCAAGCAAGGTACGCTGGCGGAGTCCTGCCATACAACCGAGCAATCCCACATCAGCAACAAATAGTTTAAATGCTTTCAAATCCTCGTATGCTTTTAAGGGGATGCCGGCCGTTTTTACACGGCTAACCTTATGAACAAGTCCGCAATCGGAAAGCCACATAATGGCGGTTTCATAATCCTTAGCACGTGCACCTTCTCGAACAAGTCCGTAAACAAACTTTTTGTTTTCCTTTGCAAGCTGCGAGGGTATGCTATTCCACAGCATACGAATTTTCGGAACAATTTCGTTTGGTGCGTGCTTAGAAAAATCTTGCTCATAAGCAGCAAGGATTCTCTTTTGTATATCACGAACCTCATTGAAATCCTTGTTTTCCGCAAAACTTTGTACCGCTTCAGGCATGCCGCCCACAAAGTAATAATGCTTGAGGGCATCAATATATGTTTGCTTAAAGTTTGTTATCATTTGATAATCTTGTTTGTCGAGTAAATCCGCAAAGCGCCCCTTGTCAGTTGCCATTAAAAACTCCCTGAAGGAGAGAGGGGAGAGCTTTAAGAAATCAACCTTTCCCACAGGAAAAGATGTGCCTTCGTGTAGAGCAACACCAAGCAGAGAGCCTGCACATACAATGTGATACTCGGGTGCGTTTTCGTAAAAGTATTTCAGAGAACTGAGCGCTCTCGGAACCTCCTGAACCTCATCAAAAATTAAAAGCGTATTATCAGGATCAATTTTTCGACCTGCATATAATTCCAAGCCCATAATTAACCGGTCGGTGTCCAAATCGGAAGCGAAAAGCTCCGCCATTCTTGAATTAGAATCGAAGTTGATATACACGGTATCGGTATAGTAAAGCTTGCCGAACTCTTTCGTCAGCCAAGTTTTGCCGACCTGTCGTGCTCCCTCAATAATTAACGGTTTACGGCGTTTGCTTTCTTTCCATTTTAATAATTTCTCAATAGCAATTCGGTACATACACGCACCTCCATATCATATTACGAATATAGCATACCACAATAAAGCAAAAATTACAACGAACATTCGACACCTTGCAACACTTTTTACAACGAACTTTGTAATTAGGTGCGAGTATGCGATTCTCAAATTGCATATTACTTCTTCTGCTTATCTTCCTTTGAAAATCGTTCAGCGTTTATAAACGGCTCGCTTCTCAAGATACGCCCGGACATCCTCTTTTTTGATTTTATAGCATCGTGTTTTCTTGCCTGTCCACTCGCAGGGCACATTGCCGCTTTTGAGCAAATGCAAGCCGTGGATTTGCTGATATGGCAGAGCCGATAAAACTGATCCTTATTCATCACATTGCTTATCGCTTAAACAATTGAAACATGGTGTCATTTATGTTTCTGTACCGCTTTATTCTCTTTTGTACTGCGTGCCTGCGGATCAATATCTCCGCTTTTTCGAGGTGGGTTCGGAATAAGTGTACCATTTCCAACTCCCTCTATTGATTACCGAACGATAGGTAGTTATAATAAAGATGTATGATTCTTGAAACGCAATGGATAGAAAATTTTGGTTGCAGTGAAGGAGATTTCGTTATGGATCGGGGGAACACAAAACAGGAGATTCTGGAGGCATCGCTGGATTTGTTCTCCGTACAGGGATTTGAAGCCACCTCTATCTCCCAGATCGCCGGTGTCGTCGGCATTCGGAAGGCATCGCTTTACAGTCATTTCAAGAACAAGCAGGCAATTCTGGACGCACTCGTGAAGGATGTTTTGAAACAGTATGAGGAACATTCCATCTTTGCAAGGGCGGATTGGGATAAATTCGACGATACAGAGGATAAACAGAAATTAACTCCCGATGCAGCAGCGCAAATGATTCTGAGACAGGCCCGTTACATCCTCCATAACTCTCATATCAGTAAGGCGAGGAAAATGCTGATGATCGAGCAGTTCCGAAATCCGGAATTGGCGAAGCTGCAGACTAAACAGAATTATTCTGATGTAATGCAATACTTCGCCGGGCTTATGAGGCATTTGATCGGGCAAGGCGTTCTGACGGAAGATGATCCTGAGATCATGGCGGCACAGTTTTGCCTGCCTATTTCTGTGTGGATCAACCTCTGCGACAGGGAACCGGATCGTGACCAGGAGGTCATGGAACT
>CAKRUL010000140.1 GCA_934403665.1 uncultured Clostridia bacterium
GGTCATCGACCCCTGCATGGGCAGCGGGCATATCCTTGTCTATGCCTTTGATGTGCTGATGCAGATTTATGAGGCAACCGGATATAGCCAGCGTGACGCTGCACAGAGCATTCTTGAAAACAACCTCTATGGTCTCGATATTGATGACCGTGCGGCGCAGCTTGCCTATTTTGCCGTCATGATGAAGGCGCGGCAGTCCGACCGCCGCATCTTCTCCCGTGGTATTCAGCCTCACGTTTATGCTATCGTTGAAAGCAACGGACTGGACAGCAGTTCCGTCGAATACTTCACCAACAATGACCCGCAACTCAAAAAGGACTTCGGATCGCTGATGGACGAGCTGCGGGATGCAAAGGAATACGGTTCTATCCTGAATATCTCTCAGGTGGACTTCTCCGCCCTCTATGCCAGAGTGGAAGAAGTGCGGGCGGACATCAGTATGTTCCGCGAGATTGTGCTGAACAGCATTCTGCCGCTGCTTCAGGTGGCAGAAGTTATGGCACAGAAGTATGACGTTGTGGTAACAAATCCGCCATATATGGGTGCTGCAAACATGAGCGCTAAACTCAATGATTTTTGCAAGCATTATTATCCGACTTCAAAAGCTGATTTAAGCACCGTATTCATGGAAAAGTCCATGCAGATGAGCAAAAAGAGCGGTATCATGGCAATGATAAATATACCTGTATGGATGTTTTTATCGAGCTTTGATCAGATGCGCTGCTTTTTCGTCGATACATTCTCAATTACAAATATGCTTCATTTTGGAAGAGGCGTGTTCGGAGCTGACTTTGGCACAGTTGCTTTTACCATCACAAAAAACAAAATAAAAAACTATAACGGCACTTACAAAAGGTTGTTTAAGAAACAAGGAGCGGTTGATACTGTCGAGCAGAAAGAAGAATGGTTTTTTGAAGGAGTAGGCTCTTATAACTCCAATCAGGACGACTTTAGGGTTATTCCTGGTTCGCCTATAGCTTATTGGATTGGCAACAATGCACGTCGGGCTTTTCAAACGGGAATCAGTATTGATTCTATAAGTGACTTTACCGGTTCACAGCACAAAACAGCCGATAATGAGAAATACTTGAGATATTGGTGGGGCATCGACCGCCGAAAAATAGAAGACAAGGAATGGATTTTCTATATTAAGGGCGGTGAATATCGGAAATGGTACGGGAATATTGATCTGGTAGTTGATTGGAGCGATTCCGCCAGAGAATTTTATACTTCAAATCCGACATCGAATATGATCAAGGAACGGTATTGGTTCGCTGAGGGTATCACATACACTTCACTTACCAGTTCCGTCAACGGGTTTAGATATTTACCGCCTATTGGGGTTTTTGACATTAAGGGTCCAAGTATCGTCCATGTAAAACACTTGGAATATTGCCTCGGTTTCTTTAACAGCAAAGTGGCTATGCTGTATTTGAAGTTGCTTAATCCGACAATAACTTTACAGGTTAAAGACGTGAAAAACACTCCCGTTTTAATTGACGAAACAACGATTCCGAGAGTGACCAGTTTAGTAAAAGCAAATATAGCAGAATCGAAAAACGATTGGGACAGCTTTGAAACCTCATGGGATTTTATACGTCACCCGTTGGTTGTGAACCAGCAATACGCTGCCACCTATCATTTTGATGAGCAGGAATCTCCTGCACGTCATCTTTGTTCAGCCTATCAAATGTGGGTAGTAACAACCGAACGAAGATTCCAACAAATACAATCCAATGAAGAAGAACTTAACCGTATCTTCATTGACATCTACGGTTTGCAGGACGAGCTTACACCAGAAGTTGAGGACAAAGATGTTACTATACGTAGGGCTGATTTGGAGCGGGATATTCGTTCCCTTATTTCCTACGCGGTAGGTTGTATGTTCGGGCGTTATTCGCTGGATGTGAACGGACTTGCCTACGCGGGCGGTGAATGGAATTTGTCCAAGTACAGCACCTATATGCCCGATACAGACAACATCATCCCAATCTGTGACGACGATTACTTTGATGATGACATCACAGGCCGTTTTGTGAAGTGGGTCGAAACTGTCTACGGCAAAGAAACGCTGGAAGAAAACCTCAAGTTCATCGCGGATGCGCTCGGCGACAAGGGTACGCCCCGCGAGGTCATCCGCAGCTACTTCCTGAATGACTTCTATGCCGACCATCTGAAAACCTATCAGAAGCGCCCGATCTACTGGCTCTTCGACAGCGGAAAGAAGAACGGCTTCAAGGCTCTGATCTATATGCACCGCTACCAGAGCGACCTTCTTGCCCGGATGCGTACCGACTATGTTCACGAGCAGCAGGAGCGTTATCGCACCCAGCTTACCCACCTCGCGGACGCCATCGAACACGCCGGAGCTGCGGAGCGCGTGAAGCTGACCAAGCAGCAAAAGAAGCTCCAAGAACAGGCTCTTGAGATTCAGAAGTACGAAGAAAAAATCCATCATCTTGCCGATCAGAACATTAAGATCGACCTTGATGACGGTGTGAAGCACAACTACGAGCTGTTTGCCGACGTGCTGGCGAAGATAAAGTAAAAATTAAGGAGGGTATCATCGTGAATATTAGCATTACAAATTGCAACAACATTGCGCACGGAACTGTTGCTATTTCAGAAAACCGCTTGAATATAAAGTATGCGATCAACGGGACGGGAAAATCAACTATTGCAAAAGCCATTGAATATGCCGCCAATCATGATGAGAATGGCTTGAAGAAGCTTACTCCGTATGCCCATATTGGGGTAGCCGATGATACTCTCCTTCCTCGCGTAGAGGGACTGACCGATGATATTCGCATTGCTGTGTTTAACGAAGAATACGTCAATCAGTATGTTTTCATGGAGGATGAATTGGTCAAAAACAGCTTTGAAATCTTTGTTAAAACCCCACGTTACGATGAACTTACCGACGAGATTAACGAGCTTATTTCATCTATTCGCACCATGTTTGATGATACGCCGGAACTTGAGACTCTTATCTCCGATCTTAATGAATTTGTCACTTGCTTCGGCAATAATGCTCGAACTGGCATTTCTGCAAGCGGCGCACTTGCAAAAGGCTTGAGCAAAGGCAATCTCATCAGAAATATTCCGACCGGATTAGAGGAATATAGTGACTATTTGCAGTCCGAGAAAAACTCATCATGGCTTAAATGGCAAGCAACTGGAAGAGATTTTTTGCAGTTAAGCTCAAAATGTCCCTTCTGTGCCAGAGATATAGAGCCTCAAAGAGAGAAAATAGAACAAGTCAAAACCGAATATGACGCAAAAACCATAGAGCATCTTTCAAAGATTTTGGCTCTGTTTGAGAAGTTAGGTCACTACTTCTCAGAAGAAACAAATGAAAATGTTCGCCGTATTACAATGAGCGTTACCGGTTTGTCTGCTGAGCAGAAGGCATATCTTGTTCAGATAAAGCAAGATGTTGAAACCGTTTTAAGAAAGTTACAGTCTCTCAAGCGACTTGGATTTGACTCGCTAAAAGATGTGGACAGAATCAACGCTGAAATCGAAGACAAGAAAATCGACCTAACATACATCCCCCATTTGAACACGCAATTCACTGTTGATAAGGTTACGATTATCAACAGTGCGATTGACAATCTTCTTACCGTTGTTGGACAATTACAAGGTGCAATAAACCGTCAGAAGAACGAAATCAGGCGAACAATCGATAAATACCAAGTAGAAATAAACGCATTCCTTAAAAACGCAGGGTATTCCTATACGGTTTCCATTGAAGAATCTGCGGATCATTCGTATAAACTACGGTTATGTTTCGGCAATGATACAACTGTTTCAGGAGTTAAATCACATTTAAGCTACGGAGAACGAAATGCCTTTGCTCTTGTGCTTTTCATGTATCAAGCACTATACAATCAGGCGAATTTATTTGTCCTTGATGATCCCATTTCTTCTTTTGATCAGAACAAAAAATTTGCTATTCTCGATATGCTATTTATCAGAGGCAATAGCCTGCGGGGAAAAACGGTTCTTCTCTTAACTCATGACTTGGAACCCGTTATTGATTCCATATACAACCACCCCAATTTCTTTGAAGGGACACCTACTGCGGCGTTCCTTGAAAACAATGAGGGGGTTTTGAGTGAACTTGCTATCAGAAAAGAAGATATTCAATCATCCATTCAAATTGCAAAGAGTAACATCGAAAGTCCGATGAACAAAATAAGCAAGGCTATTTATCTGCGTCGGCTCATTGAGATAACAGAAGGGCATACTGAGGCGTGGCATCTGTTATCAAACTTATTGCACAAAAGGCAAACCCCGATGATTGGAGAAAATGAAATGAGTGCTGACCAAATATTTGATGCTACAATGAGGATCGCATCCGATATTGACAATTTTGATTATCAGCAGTTATGTGCTTTTGCCTGTAATAACGCCAATCTTGTTTCTATCTACGATGCAGCACAAAGCAACTATGAAAAATTGCAAATATATAGGATGATTTTCGGGGCGACTGACGAAGATCACATCATGAGAAAATTTATAAACGAAACATACCATATAGAGAATGATTATCTGTTCCAGCTTAACCCGGTGCGATATAATACAATCCCCAATTATATTATTGCTGAATGCAGCCGTGCGATAGATGGCATCAGGGAAAGAGGTTGAACTATGTCCACAGAATCCATCCAATTTACACTTAGAGAGCGTTTTGCCGCCCCTCTGCCGGAGTTCTATCAAAGGCGGATCATCTTCTGGCAGGACGAGGACCGAGAGTTCGAGTCTATGCTTGACGAGCTTTACATCCCCGATGTAACAATTCTCAAGCTCACCGGCACGAACAACTT
>CAKRUL010000141.1 GCA_934403665.1 uncultured Clostridia bacterium
GATAAATTCCTCCTTTTTCTCTAATATTATATCATTTTTCCATGAAAAGTCAATGCATGTGCCGGTTATTTTCTGCAAAAAGTTTCCGTTCTTCCATTCATTTTTTTCAGATGAAATGACTTTCAGTCATTTCATGATTGACTGATGGTCATTTTAATTGTATAATAAAGAAAATTGTCGAAAAGGACAGATGAGTATGACGCAAAAGAGACTGGAAAAGCGCAGGAGGATCGAGGAATGCGCAAAAGAGCTTTTTCTGAAGAAGGATGCCGGAAACACTTCTGTGGATGAAATTGCGGGATTGGCCGGTATTGCAAAAGGAACCTTTTATCTGTATTTTAAGGATAAGGAAGAATTGGTCGGCCGTGTGGTGAATAATTTGTGCGTGGAGCTTCTGGAAAAAGCGTTCTTAGACACAAAGGATGCCCATTATCCAAATATCATACAGCGATTGATTGCCATGGCGGAGTATATCATTGATGATTACAGCCGGAACCCCGGTGTGATCCGTCTGGTGAAAAATAATCTTTCGGTAGGGCTACTGCAGAAGGAAATCTATCATTTGTCGGCGCTGGACTTCCAAAGCATATGGACGGAACTGGTGGCATACTGTAAACAGCAAGGGTTCAGCAGCAGAGAGACTTATGACCGGCTTTATCTTATCGTTGAGCTGACCAGCTCCGCTACTTATTTTTCCATTGTGGAGGGCAAGCCGGATTCCATAGAACAGATGAAACCGATTATATTGGATAATGTGAAAAGACTTTTGGGCTGACTGGGAGGAGAAAAAGCAATGTGCTATAAACTGGGGATTGATGTGGGGTCCACCACCTTGAAGGCTGTGGTGCTGGATTCGGACAATCAAGTGATTTATAAAAGCTATGAACGGCATTTTTCCAAGGTTCTGGAAAAGACTGTTGAAAAAATCAGAGAACTTTCCTCCCTATTGGAGGGGAAAAAGGTAAAAGCGGCGATTACAGGTTCTGCGGGACTGGGAGTCGCAAACGCCAGCAAAATAGAGTTTGTTCAGGAGGTTTTCGCAACTGCCGGCAGTGTGAAACAGCTTTATCCGCAGACGGATGTTGTGATTGAACTGGGCGGCGAGGATGCAAAAATCATTTTTCTGCAGGGAGCGATTGAAGAGCGGATGAACAGCACCTGCGCCGGAGGAACAGGGGCATTTATCGATCAGATGGCGTCCCTTCTGAATGTTTCGGTGGATGAGATGGATGCACTGAGCCTGAAACATACCGATGTATACCCGATTGCCTCCCGCTGCAGCGTGTTCGCCAAAACCGATGTGCAGGCGCTTCTGAACCAGGGGGCTTCCAAAGAGAACGTAGCGGCGAGCATTTTCGGCGCCGTTGTTTCTCAAACCATTGCAGGGCTTGCACAGGGAAGGCCGATTCAGGGAAATGTGTTGTTTCTCGGAGGCCCCTTGGCGTTTTTGGACGGTTTAAAGGAACAGTTTGTCCGCATTTTGAAATTGAAACCGGGAGAAGCCATTTTCCCGGAGCTGGCACAGTATTTTGTAGCGCTCGGCGCCGCTTACTATGCAGAGGGGTTGGAGCATCAATATTCTTATCAGGAGCTTTTATCCATCTTTGAAGATCTGAAGGATCTCGGGGATAAACCGCAGGGAGCAGAACCTCTCTTCCGCAATGCGGCGGAACGGCAGGAATTTATACAAAGGCATGCAAAGGCGCATGTGGAGAAGAAGAGTCTTGCAGGATATTGCGGAAAAGCATATCTGGGAATCGATGCCGGAAGCACGACAACCAAGGTTGTGCTGATGAGCGAAAAGAAGGAAATTCTATATACGTATTATGCCTCCAATCAGGGGAGTCCGCTCAGCCGGGTGCAGGAAATTCTGCATGAAATCTATGAACAGGGCGGCGAAGGGCTCACCATCGCCGGCAGTGCGGTGACCGGATACGGCGAGGAAATTATCAAGAATGCCTTTGACATTGACCTTGGACTGGTAGAGACGGTTGCCCATTATACGGCGGCAAAGCATTTCAACCCGGAGGTCGATTTTATCATTGACATCGGCGGTCAGGATATCAAATGCTTTGACATTAAAGACGGCACCATCAACGGCGTTATGCTCAACGAGGCATGCTCCTCCGGATGCGGTTCGTTTTTGGAAACCTTTGCAAAATCTCTTGGATATGATATTGAGGAGTTTGCAAAGCTGTCCCTGCAATCGGAGCATCCGGTCGATTTGGGAACCCGTTGCACCGTGTTTATGAATTCCTCGGTAAAACAGGCACAGAAAAACGGCGCATCTGTGGAGGATATTTCGGCAGGGCTTGCACTGAGTGTTGTCCGAAATGCAATTTATAAAGTGATCCGGGCGCACAGCCCCGACGATTTGGGAAAACACATTGTTGTGCAGGGGGGAACTTTTTTAAATGACGCAGTGCTCCGAAGCTTTGAAAAGCTCATCGGCAGAGAGGTCGTTCGTCCGGATATTGCCGGTCTGATGGGCGCATACGGGGCGGCATTGTTTGCACAGAGCCATGTGCAGGGGGAGAGCCATATCATCTGTAAAGAGGCTCTGGCGCATTTCACACATACATCCAAGGTTACGCGCTGCGGGCTTTGCACCAATCACTGCGGTTTGACCATCAGCACATTTGCCAACGGGAAAAAATATATTTCGGGAAATCGCTGTGAACGCCCCCTGAAAGGGGCGGAGACGAAAGGACTTCCGAATCTTTATCAGTATAAATTGGATCTTCTGAAAAAATATTTTCATGCGGAAGGGAAAAGGGAAACCATCGGGATTCCGCTGGTGCTGAATAACTTTGAAAATCTTCCTTTTTGGACGACCTTTTTCCGGGAACTCGGGTTTGGAGTGACGGTATCGGATCTATCCTCCCGAAAACTGCATGCGGCGGGGGAACATACCATTCCGTCTGATACGGTATGCTACCCGGCAAAATTGGTACACGGGCATATCATTAATTTGCTGAACAAGGGAGTAAAAACCATATTCTATCCCTGTATGTCGTATAATTATGATGAAAACATTTCGGACAATCGCTACAATTGTCCTGTGGTTGCCTATTATCCGGAAGTGATTGAGGGAAATGTCAAAATGCCGGATGATGTGCGTTTTCTCTACCCGTATTTGGATTTGGAAAACGGCAAAGTGTTTCCGAAAAAAATATACGAATTTTTGAGCAGGCATTTTGAAGGGATTACGCTCAAAGAGGTCAGACAAGCTTCCAAGGCGGCCTATGATGCATATCATCGGTGGAAAGCAGAAATTGCCGCGGAAGGGGAGCGGGCATTCCGGTATGCCAAAGAAAACAATTGCAAGACGATTGTGCTGGCAGGGCGTCCGTACCATGTGGATTCCGAGATTAATCACGGAATCGACAAACTGATTTCTACCTTAGGATTTGTCATTCTGACGGAGGACAGCATTTTCGGGCACGGAAGGGACCAAAAGGTGAGCGTATTGAATCAGTGGACGTTTCATGCCAGAATGTATCGTGCGGCAGAGTGGGTGACCCGGCAGAAGAATACACAGATGGTTCAGCTGGTCTCTTTCGGCTGCGGAATCGATGCGATTACTACTGATGAAGTATGTGAAATTCTGCGCAGAAAAGGCAAATTGTACACACAGATCAAGATCGACGAAATCAACAATCTGGGAGCGGTGAAAATCCGACTGAGAAGCTTGCTTGCTGCCATGGAAGAGGGGTGCAACTGAGATGTTTGAAGAGATACAGAAAGTAGAATTCACCAAAGAAATGCGCAGGGACTATACGATTTTGGTGCCCTCCATGCTGCCGATTCATTTTCAATTGATTGTTCCTATTCTGCGGGACAGCGGTTATCATATCGAGATTGCCGGAGACGATACGCAAACGATCATAGAGGAAGGACTAACCGACGTCCATAACGATATCTGTTATCCCTGTCTTTTGGTGATTGGGCAGATGATGGCGGCTTTGAAAAGCGGAAAATACGATCCGAATAAAACCGCACTGATGATTACACAGACAGGGGGAGGATGCCGTGCATCCAATTATTTATCTCTTATGCGCAAAGCGCTTAGGAGCATCGGATGCCCGCAGGTTCCTGTCATCTCACTTAATTTTTCCAAACTGGAGAAGAACAGCGGATTTCATTTTACCGTTCCCATGCTGGTGAAAGCAGGAAAAGCGCTTTTATACGGAGATTTGCTGATGTGGATTTATAATCAGTGCGTCTCGCATGAACTGCATAAGGGAGACAGCGAAAAAGTGCTGCATCAGTGCATCGAGCATCTGACCGAACAGTTTCAGACCAACAAGCACGATAGCTTGAAAAAGAATTATCGCCGGATTCTGGACGCATTTGCTCAGATTCCGCGGGACGACACGGAGAAGCCGAAGGTAGGAATTGTCGGAGAAATTTATATGAAATATTCCCCTTTGGGAAATAACCATTTGGAAGAATTTTTGATTCAGGAAGGAGCGGAGCCGGTGGTGTCCGGCGTGATGGATTTCCTTCTGTATTGCTTTACAAACCGTTTTGTGGACAGAACACTGTATGGCTTCAAGCGATGGACGGATTTGCCTGCAAAATGGGGCGTTCAAATTCTTTACAGTTTTCAGAACGGAATCATCCGTGCAGTCAGGGAACACGGCGTATTCCGTGCACCGACGCCTTTCAGGCATCTGATGACTCTGGTGGAAGGAACCATCAACCGAGGCGCCAAAATGGGCGAAGGGTGGCTTTTGACGGCTGAAATGCTGGAGTTGATTGACAGCGGAGTAAACAAT
>CAKRUL010000142.1 GCA_934403665.1 uncultured Clostridia bacterium
AGCATAGAACAGCGCTTCTTTCCCATAAAGGTTCTCCAAAACCGGATAACCCGTAAATGCAAAATTACAGAAGATAAAGCTAAATTCAATCATCCGACGTTTTTTTCTGTCCGGTTCAATGAATGGGGCAACCAGTTTTGCAAGACCCCAGCATGCGAAGGCAATCAAAACTCCGGCCGCAACCAACGGAAGGGAAGAGACAAATGCAGAAAAGCTGATATCAAACTGCATGGATCGGATAATGGTGCAGGGAAGTGCAATATAAAACAGGTAATTGGAAAGCCCTTTGGGAAAATCCGCCCCTACCAATTTCTTGCGATAGAGCAAAACACCAAGAAACAGGGGGATAAACAGCGCTATGATTACCTGCAGGTTTTTCAAGTAAGTCAAAATCTTTCATCCTTTTTTCAGTATCATAAATTTATTGTATCATTTTCGGAATTAAATTGCAATTACCAGAGAACATTTGATATAATAACTTCGATCCGCTCAAATAATTTGACGGAGACAAAGAAAAGCGGAGACTTTGCGATTCTGCCCGCAGAAAAGGCGGAATTCCGGCAAGTACAGGAGAATCAGAGGGAGAGAAAATGTATTATAAATATTCAGAATATCTGAAAGAAAAATACGGCGAAAAGGTGTATAAGCTTCCGGTCAATCTTCCGGTGAGCTGTCCGAATCGCGACGGTACATGCGGACAGGGAGGCTGTATTTATTGCGGCGGTTCCGGTGCGGATTTTGAGATGCTCAGCCCGGAACTGTCCGTCTCGGAACAGCTTGCAAAGAACAGAGCATATATTGGCTCAAAATATAAAGCGAAAAAGTTTATCGCCTATTTTCAGAATTATTCCAACACCTATCTTCCGCCGGAACATTTCCGGGACGTATTAACAGAGGCGGCACAACAACAAGGAATTGTCGGAATTACGGTTTCTACCCGTCCGGACTGCATCAGCGATATTTATTTAAGCATTGCGCAGAAAATACAAGAACACTATCAGGTGACGATGACGGCGGAGCTTGGATTACAGACGGCAAATTATAAAACATTATCACGGATGAATCGGGGGCACACGCTGGCTGAATTTATTGATGCGGTTCTCCGGATTAAAACGTTCTGCCTGCAAGCGGGGGCACATGTGATGCTTGGCCTGCCTTGGGATGAGGAAGCAGATGTGAAAGAGACAGCAAAAATACTGTCCGCTTTGCCGGTGGACAATGTTAAGCTTCACGCACTCTACATTCTGAAAAATACCCGGCTTGCCGATTGGTATCGGGATGGAAAAATCACATTAAAGACCAAGGAACAGTTTATGGAAGAAACAATTTTGTTTTTGCGGCATTTGCGCCCTGATATTCCGGTGCAGCGTCTGCTGGGGCGTGCGCCGGAGGAGGAAACTGTGTTCTGCAACTGGGGGAACAGCTGGCGGAAAATACATGATGAAATTGTCAACCGCATGGAGAAGCGGCATCTCAAGCAGGGAGATTTATGTGATTATCTGAACGGAAAAGCCGTGCAGAAGTTTTTGTAATGCAGAGTGCCGAAAAAAGGCGGCAGGATTCCGAATCAGAAGAATCCTGCCGTTGTTTTCTATTCATACAGTTCTTTTTCCAGAATTCGAACCGCCGACTGAACCATTTCCGAACACGGACGTTTCCGGTAATATTCTGCTGTTCGGACGGCAGGGGTCGGTTCGTCTTTTTTGTGATCCAGACCCAAAAGCTCTCTGCAGATAATGGAGCCGTTTTCTTTTCGGAATGCTTCTGCCAGACGCTGAATCAATGCGTAATGCTCCTTTTTTTCCATCTGCGCCTTGGGGTCGTCATATCCCCGTTCCAGACCGGCAATCATAAACATGGCGCTGACGGCACCGCAAACTTCACGCAGACGTCCCATCCCTCCGCCGAAGGAGGAGGCGAGACGCAGGATTTCTTCCGTTTCCATCCCCAATTCCTCTGCGAAAGCGCCGATCACTGCCTGACAACAGTTATATCCTTCCCGAAATAATTTCTCTGCCTGCTGTGCTTTTTCACTCATGTTGTTCTGCCTCCTTTTTTTTCATACAATCCGGACAGATTCCGGTAAACTCCAGATTGTGACCTGTAATCTGATATCCGGTTTTCCTTTCCAGCTGTTTTGCCATCTGCTCTATGGGACAAGTATCAATCACAACAGTCTGTTTGCATACACTGCATTTCAGACAGTGCCCGTGACGCGGAGAGTTCAGCTGATAATAGGCCTTCCCGTCCTGCCCGACATTTTTCAGAACGACTCCCATTTCGGAAAGGGTGGAAAGGGTACGGTAGATGGTGGAAAGATTGATTTCTTCGACGCTTTTATAGAGCTCCTCCGCCGTCATCGGCGCACTGGTTTTCTCCAAACAATGCATTACGGTTTTCCGCTGTTTTGTCATACGGAGTTCTTCGAAACGGTTCACACGTTACACCCCCAATAATTGCAGAAGCATTCCTGCCGATACGCCGACAAGATATAACAGCAAAACAATTTTAAGATTCTCTTTGGGATTGCGGTTCACCTTCCATAAAACTGCGAGACCTACTCCTGCTCCGGTGCAGAGACCTGCCACAGCGGAACCAAAACTGATGGTGCCCGCCAGATACAGCTCGGTAAGCACCACGGAGGCTGCACAGTTAGGGATGAATCCCACAACACCGGCAATCAGGGGCTGCCAGAAGCTGTTTGACATCAAAACGGCGGAAAGGGTTTCCTCGCCGATTGCGGCAATGAGCAGATTGAGCAGGAAGGAAAAGATCAGAATAAAGAAAAAGATCTGCACGGTGTGTTTTAAGGCAGGTTTCAGAATGCCGTGATCACATCCGCAATGCTCACATAAATGATGCAGATTTTCTTCACCGCTCTCTGGCTTTGCGTCAAGAAACCGCTTTCCTGCGGCGTCAATCAAAAGTCCGACAGGAATGGCAATCAGCAGTTTCGTCAGTAAAATCCAGAGGATGATGTTGGCGCGCTCCGGGTTTGCAAGCAGAACCGGAATGGCCTCATCCGAGGTGGCAAGGAAGATGGCAATCAGAGTGCCTGCACTGATCAGGCGGCCGGCATAGAGGTTGGAAGCCATCACCGAAAAGCCGCATTGCGGCAGACAGCCTAAAACGGCACCGCCCACCGCTCCAAACCTTCCCGATTGCAAAATTGATTGCAATTTTTTGGAGGATTTGTGCTCCAGATACTCCATCAGAAGATATGCGGCAAACAGAAAAGGCAGCATCTTCACGGAATCGATGACCGTATCCTTTAAAACGTCTATCCATAAATTCATTATTCTTTCTCCTTTGATGCGAATGATTTGCATTTGCAATTATATAGAATTTTTTGTCTGCTGTCAAGAGGTGTTTTTGGAACCTATTTGCTGTTTTCCTCTCATTTGGTGTGTATTTTATGACAAAATACACAGATTTATCGTCTTTTTTTGTGCAAAACCTTGAAAAATCAACGGAGAAGATATATAATAAGATAGAATACATAATGGTAAATTGCGTATTTTTCGACTTACTTTCCGAAAAAGATGGGCAAAGGGTTTGGTTTCCGGCTCGGATGCGGGCGGTTTTCCTGTACGAATCAAACCGTAACAAGAATAAAATGCCGAGGTACAGCGGCGGAATGGGTGGAACTATGTCACAAAATTTATTTAAGAATCTGATTTATCAGTACAAAGGTCTGATTGACGATTGTTTCGGCATTATCGGCGATGATTTTCGTGTCGCGACCTGTTCGGATGACAGTCTGAATAACGAGGATTTCGGCTATTTGGAGGACATGATTGACGAGAGCGACAACGTGCTTTACGATCGGGGATTTGCATTCAAACCTGTTTTTGTGCGCGGCAAGGTGGAGTTTATTCTGTTTATTCAGAACACGGAGCCACACAGCGTGAAGCTTCTGAATATTCTGAGCATTGCATTTTTAAACATCAAACAGCTGCAAGAGGAAAAGGTCAACAAGGCAAACTATATCAAGCTTTTATTACAGGACAGTGTGCTTCCCTCCGATATCTATGTGAAAGCGAAGGAACTGAAAATTGCCACCGATATTGAAAGGGTGGTATATGTTGTGAAAGTAGATGCGGATGACGGCGAGGCAGTCTATGATATTATGGTCACGCTGTTCCCTCAAAAGAACAAAGACTTTATCGTCAGTTTGGATGAACAGACCATTGTCCTTGTGAAAGAGCTGAAATCTACGGACGACAGCACAACCATTAATAAAATCGCAGAGCTGATTAAAAACACGGTCAATGCGGACGCATTTGTCCGGGCAAAGATCGGAGTTGGATCCGAGGTGCAGACTGTGCGGGAAATCGCAACCTCTTTCCGCGAAGCAAAAATTGCAATTGAAGTGGGAAAGGTATTTGAAAACGAAAAGGATATTATCAGTTATGAAAATCTGGGAATCGGCCGTTTGATCTATCAATTGCCGACGACCTTGTGCAAAAAGTTTTTGGATGAGGTGTTTAAGAAAGGCTCTTTGGAGCATTTGGACAATGACACCGTTTTCACGATTCAAAAATTCTTTGAAAACAGTCTTAATATTTCTGAAACTGCCAGAAAACTTTATGTTCACAGGAATACATTGGTGTATCGGCTGGACAAAATCCAAAAGAACACCGGCTTGGATTTGAGACACTTTGATGATGCCATCATCTTTAAAATCGCAATGATGGTGAAAAAGTATCTTTCTGCAAATGTCATTAAAATGTAATCGGGGGTAATTTGCCTTGATTGAATTCA
>CAKRUL010000143.1 GCA_934403665.1 uncultured Clostridia bacterium
TGGTGTTGAGCTTGGACAAAAGCCATTTATCCATCACAGACAATTGATCGTATTTGATCTGATATTTCGTTGCGTCAAACGAATCGATGTTCGCGTACAGCACAAAGAAAGCATAGGTGTTCCAAAGCGTTCCCATAAACTTTCTCTGCCCCTCTGTTACCGCCTTTCCGTGGAAACGGTTCGGCAGCCAGGGAGCCGAATTGATATAGAAATACCAGCGGATGGCATCCGCTCCGTAAGTTTTCAGCGCATCAAAAGGATCCACCGCGTTCCCCTTGGATTTCGACATTTTCTGTCCGTTCTCATCCTGCACATGTCCCAAAACAATGACATTCCGATAAGGTGCCTTGTTAAAAATCAAGGTAGAAATCGCCAGCAAAGAATAGAACCATCCTCTGGTCTGATCCACCGCTTCCGAAATGAAATCGGCAGGGAACTGCTGCTCAAAAAGCTCCTTGTTTTCAAACGGATAATGATGCTGTGCAAAAGGCATAGAACCGGAATCAAACCAGCAGTCGATCACCTCCGGCACCCGCTTCATCTGTTTGCCGCACTTTTCACAGCGGATGGTCACCGCATCGATATAAGGGCGGTGAAGCTCAATTTCATCCGGACAGTTGTCCGACATTGCTTTCAGCTCTTCGATGCTGCCGATGGCATGCCGGTGTCCGCATTCACACTCCCACACATTCAGAGGCGTTCCCCAGTAACGATTCCGGCTGATGCCCCAATCCTGCACATTTTCCAGCCAATCGCCGAAACGGCCTTTTCCGATGCTCTCCGGAATCCAGTGAATGGTATTGTTGTTGCGGATCAGATCCTCCTTGACTGCCGTCATCTTGATAAACCAGGAATCTCTTGCATAATAAATCAAAGGAGTATCGCATCTCCAGCAGTGCGGATAGCTATGTTCAAAATCCGGCGCGGCGAACAATAAGCCGCGTTCTTCCAGATCCTTCAGAACTTCCTTGTCGGCATCCTTGCAGAAAGTCCCTGCCCATTTGGTCTCGGCGGTCATCTGCCCTTTTGCATCCACCAGCTGAACAAAGGGAAGGTTATATTTGCGCCCGACATTGGCATCATCCTCTCCGAATGCCGGAGCGATATGAACCACGCCGGTACCGTCCGTCAGAGTGACATAGGAATCGCAGGTGATATACCAGCATTTTTCCTTGGGAGAAACAAAATCAAACAGAGGCTCATACTCCTTGTATTCCAAATCTTTTCCAAGATATTTCTCCACAATATTCTCGTCCTTATAATCCTCGCCCAGGATCGAGGGAGCCAGCGCCTCCGCCAGGTAATAAACCGTGCCGCCCGCCCGCGCCTTCACATAGGTCTCATAGGGATTGACACAAAGCGCAACGTTGGAGGGCAGTGTCCATGGCGTGGTGGTCCATGCCAGAATATATGCGTCCTCGCCCTTCACCTTAAATTTGACAATCGCAGATTTCTCTTTGACATCCTTATATCCCTGCGCCACCTCATGACTGGATAGGGGCGTGCCGCAACGCGGACAATAGGGCACAATTTTAAATCCTTTGTAAAGCAAGCCTTTTTCCCAGATTTGTTTCAGCGCCCACCATTCCGATTCAATGAAATTGTTTTCATACGTGACATAGGGGTGTTCCATATCCGCCCAAAAGCCGACCGTTGCCGAGAAATCCTCCCACATCCCTTTGTATTTCCAAACGCTTTCTTTGCATTTTTTCAGGAAGGGCTCCAGACCGTATTCTTCAATCTGTTCCTTTCCGTCCAATCCCAAGAGCTTTTCCACTTCCAGCTCCACCGGAAGACCGTGCGTATCCCAGCCGGCCTTTCTGGGAACCATCTGCCCTTTCATGGTGTGATAACGCGGAATCATATCCTTAATGACCCTTGTCAGAACATGGCCGATATGCGGCTTTCCGTTCGCCGTCGGCGGTCCGTCATAAAAGGTATAGGTTTCCCCTTCTTTCCGGTTTTCCATACTCTTTTCAAAAATATGGTTTTCTTTCCAAAACTGTTCGGTCTGCTTTTCCCGTTCCACAAAGTTCAGATCAGTAGAGACTTTCCGATACATAACTTCAACCTCCTTGTGCTATCAAAAAACCTCCGCCCTGTAAACAGGACGAAGGCAATCTTCGCTATACCACCTATTTCAGCATACCATCATATGTGCCCCGATAACGGCGGGAAACCGGCGCAGCTTACTGACAAAGCGTTCAGCCCGCGACTCTGGAGTGATTTTCGGAGAAACACTTACTCACACCGGGCTTTCACTGTCCCCGGCTCGCTGTGGTTTTCCATGGAACCCTACTGTCTCCATCAACGTCATTGTATCATTTTTATATAGTATACCACAATGTTTATGGGGTGTCAATACAAGAAAATGACATTTTTTGCGTTCTGATATTGCCGGCTGCGTTTCCTGCCGCAGGGCATATGGAATCATTACACCAAAAGCATGCCTGCGCCGATAATCCCTGCATCGTTTCCAAGCTCAGCTTTTTTGAACTCCGGCTGTGGGATTTTTGTGCTGGCATAGGAATATCCTTTTGCAAAATTCCGCAGCTTTTCCAGCAGATATTCCCCCTCATTGGAGACACCGCCGCCGATGAGAATTACAGCCGGCTGAAACAGATTGATTAAATCCACAATGCCGCTGCCCAGATAATAGACAAAGGTCTCCACCACTTCATTCGCCGCCTTGTCTCCCTTCCGTGCACAGTCGAAAGCAGTCCTTCCGCTCACCTCGCCGTTGTGCTCCGCCACATAGGCATGCATTGCACTGTCCGGATTTTTTTTCATGATCTCCTCCGTCAGCTCTACCAATGCGGTGGCGGACGCATAGCGCTCCCAACAGCCAACACGGCCGCAATTGCATTTTTTTCCCTTCAGATCCATGCAGATATGCCCCGCTTCCATTGCCGCGCCGTTAAACCCGTGATAGATCTTTCCGTCACAGACAAATCCGCCGCCAATGCCGGTTCCGATGGTGATCATGATAACGTCGTCATATCCCTTTGCCGCACCGTAAGCCGCTTCCCCCAATGCCGCACAGTTTGCGTCATTTGCCATGCGCATCGGTTTGTCAATATATTTTCTCAGTTCCGCAAACAGCGGAAAACCGGACAGATTCATATTGTTCGTTTCAATCACCACTCCGGTATCATTGTCAAAACATCCCGGAATTCCCATGCCGATGCCGCCGATTTCGGAAAGCGGCGTTCCGGTTTCCTGCATCACGGTTTCAATCGTCCGGTAAATATCTTTTGTGATTTCCTCCGGCGCACGATCCCCCCGTGTTTTTACAGATGTTTTGGCAATCATTTTCCCGTCCTCGGAAATGAATCCTGTCGCAATATTGGTTCCGCCAACATCTACCCCGATGTAATACATGTTATGAGTCCTCCTTATCAACCGAATCGATTCTGCCGTTTTAACCTCTTTATTTTATCATCCCAACGCGCTTTTGTAAAGCAATTTTTTCGCCCCGGCATGCCAACTGCACAGAAAAAGAAAGTCCGGTTTCGCACAAAAGCGATACCGGGCTTTCAATATAAGAAATATGTGATTGGCAAAAGCAAGGGCTTATTTCCCGTAGTAAGCTTTCAGATACATTTCCTTCAGCTCGCTCATCAGCGGATATCTCGGGTTTGCACCGGTGCACTGATCGTCAAATGCCTGTTCCACCATTTCATCCAGCGTGGAGAGGAACGCTTTCTCATCTACGCCATAGTCTTTGATGGTCTTTTTGATTCCAACCTTCGCCTTGAGCTCTTCAATGGCTTTTAACAGGTTGTTGAATTTTTCTTCGTTGTTCTTGCCCTGAATGCCTAAGAAATCTGCACATTCGCAATATCTCTCCAGCGTGTGCGGATATGCATACTGCGGGAAGGTGCCCATCTTTCTGGGGCAGGGATTGGCATTGAACTTCATCACTTCCGTGATCAGCAATGCGTTTGCGATTCCGTGCGGCAGATGATGGAATGCGCCCAGCTTATGCGCCATGGAGTGACAAACACCCAAAAACGCATTGGCAAAAGCCATACCTGCCATGGTGGAAGCGTCCGCCATTTTCTCTCTTGCCTTCGGATCGTTTGCACCGTTTTCATAAGCCGCCGGCAAATAAGCAAAGATATTTTTCAGCGCTTTCAAAGCGAGTCCGTCTGTATAGTCGGTTGCCATCATGGAAGCATATGCCTCCAGCGCATGTGTCATTGCGTCGATACCGGATGCAGAGGTCAGCCCCTTCGGCATAGACATCATCATATCTGCATCGATAATCGCCATGTTCGGAAGCAGTTCATAGTCTGCCAGCGGATATTTCACACCGCTCTTTTCATCGGTGATAACGGCAAACGGAGTACATTCAGAACCGGTACCGGCAGAGGTCGGAACAGCGATGAAGAATGCTTTCTCACCCATTTTCGGGAAGGTGTAAATCCGTTTGCGGATATCCATGAAACGCATTGCCAGATCCATGAAATCCACTTCCGGATGCTCATACATCACCCACATAATTTTTCCGGCATCCATTGCGGAACCGCCGCCGATTGCAATGATGCAATCCGGCTGGAAGTCGCGCATCGCAGCCGCTCCCTCTTTTGCACATGCCAGAGTCGGATCCGGCGCAACATCAAAGAAGGTGGTGTGCAGAATGCCCATAGCATCCAATTTATCGGTAATCTGTTTGGTATAACCGTTATTGTACAGGAAAGAGTCGGTGACAATGAAGGCTTTCTTTTTGCCCATCACGTTTTTCAGCTCATCCAAGGC
>CAKRUL010000144.1 GCA_934403665.1 uncultured Clostridia bacterium
CAGGCTCATTTACAACGGGTGAACCGATAGGCTCGTCTGAAAGACATACCGAACAATTGCAGGTGCCGCCTCTCATTTCAGGTCCATAGGAAGGAAGCCAGGATACCTCTTTGTTCAGCATCATTCCGGTATATGCCAGTAATTTTCCGGCAAACAAAACGCCCTGTCCGCCAAATCCTGCGATGATAATTTCATTATTCATGAGTTTCCGCCCCCTTATCTTTAAATACGCCAAGCGGATAGTGTTCCATCAAGTTATTTCTCAGCCATTCCAATGCTTCCAACGGGGATAAGCCCCAGTTGGTCGGGCAGGTGGATAACACTTCGACCAAATTAAATCCTTTGCCTTCGATTTGATATTCAAAGGCTTTTTTGATTGCTTTTTTTGCATTTTTTATGTTTTTGACATCATCAACGGAAACTCTTTCCAAATATGCAGAACCCTCCAAAGTAGATAACATCTCGCAAACACGAATCGGGTATCCTTGGGTCTCTATCTTTCTTCCGTAAGGAGTGGTTTGCGTAATCTGCCCTACCAATGAGGTTGGTGCCATCTGACCGCCTGTCATACCGTAAATGGCATTGTTGATAAAAATAATGGTAATGTTTTCGCCTCTTGTTGCAGCGTGAATGGTTTCTGCCGTACCAATTGCAGCCAAGTCACCGTCCCCCTGATAGGTGAAAACGATGTTGTTCGGATTCGCTCTTTTAACGCCGGTGCCTACAGCAGGTGCGCGCCCGTGTGCGGCCTGAACCATGTCACAATTAAAATAATTATAAGAGAAAACGGAACATCCTACCGATGCCACACCAACTGTCTTTCCTTCAATGCCGAGTTCATCAATGACTTCTGCAACCAAACGGTGAACGATACCGTGTGTGCAGCCCGGGCAATAGTGAAAAGGTGCATCGGTCAATGCATGTGGTTTATCAAATACTGTTTTCATTATCGGATACCTCCCGCAACTTCTTTGATTTTTTCCAATATTTCAGTTGGCTGAGGGATAATACCTCCGGTTCTGCCGGTGAAATAGACCGGTGCTTTGCCGTTTACAGCAAGGCGGACATCTTCCACCATCTGTCCCATGCTCATCTCTACCGAAATAAATGCCTTTGCGGTAGATGCGATTTCGTTGATTGCTTTCTCGGGGAAGGGCCAAAGAGTAATCGGTCTGACCAATCCGACTTTAATGCCCTCTGCTCTCGCTTTGACCATAGCGTTTTTTGCCACTCTTCCGATTGTGCCGTAAGCAACCAAAACGATATCTGCATCCTCTACAGAATCCGTTGCGTATTTCACTTCATTTTCCAAAATATAATCGTATTTTTTCTGCCGTGCGATAATGGTATCTTCCAATTCCTTGGGATCAATATACAGAGAATTGATAATATTATGTTCTCTCTTCATCCCTGTACCGCAACATGCCCATGTTTTTTCCGGAAGCTCTCTTCCTTTATGTTCTCCGAATACCACCGGTTCCATCATCTGACCCAGCATCCCGTCGCCCATGATCATAACCGGCAAACGATACGTATCGGCAATATCAAAAGCTTCAAAGGTTAAATCCACACATTCCTGAATCGAAGAAGGTGCGAGAACAACCAAATGATAGTCTCCGTGTCCGCCGCCTTTGGTTGCCTGAAAATAATCAGACTGTGCCGGCTGAATGCCTCCCAAACCGGGGCCGCCTCTTACAATATTCAAGATCACACAGGGCAAATCAGCACCTGCGATATAGGAAATTCCCTCTGATTTCAAACTGATACCGGGGCTGGAGGAAGACGTCATCGCTCTGACACCGGCAGCTGCAGAACCATATACCATATTGATTGCTGCAACCTCGCTCTCAGATTGCAAAAACAGCCCGCCTACCTTCGGCATCTTTTTTGACATATATGCAGATACCTCTGTCTGGGGAGTGATCGGATATCCGTAAAAATGCCGACATCCGGCGCGAATTGCGGCTTCAGCGATTGCCTCATTCCCCTTCATTAATAACTTTTCCATAACCAATTCCTCCACCTATTCTACTTTTTTACGCGAATGACAACATCCGGACAGATTGTTGCACAAAAACAGCAGCCAATGCATTGATCCTGTTCAGTTACTTCTGCCGGATGGAACCCTTTTACGTTCAATTTATCTTTTGATAAATGGACAATTTTTTTGGGACAAGCGGTTGTGCATAACCCACAGCCTTTGCATGCATCCTGGTTGATGATTACCTGCGCCATATCTTTACACCTCCGATTTATTCCTGCCAAGGCATAGTCATAAACTTATGCAACGGCATCACTTTCTGTTGCGTATGCTTTTGATATTCTTCTGCCAAATCCTCTTTGACCGAATTCCATATAAAAGGCACACCGATTTCATTAGAGACATCAAAAACGATTTCTTCACCGTTTTTCACATCCTCCAGCCGCGTCTCTGCGGCAATGTTGGTATTATTAATCAGCCCGGTAGGGTTTAATCTGGATTTTTCAACAATACCTAATAGGATTATTATAATATTTTCTTTTGTGTCCGTCAAGGGGCGTTTTGTATTTATCACAACAAACATATCATATGAATCTTGCTGAAAATACGGAAAATACTGTCCCAAAGCCGTTGCACCGTCGTCATCTCCTCCGACATCAAAAACAACCTTTTTGGATTTGTCGGCAAATACCTTATACACGTCGGAAGGCAATGTCATCATTTCTACATTTGTATTTGCGAACAATGGAGAAATGACCTCGATCCCCTTCTCGGCCAGGAAGGATTCTGCATCCTTTGTTCGGTAATAAGGATTGACAATATCCAAATCTACAATGACGACCTCTTCTCCCTGCTCTTTTAACTGCAAGGCGTAATTGATCGCATTTTCCGTTTTTCCGCTTCCATAATGCCCGGTAAATATCGTCATTCGCTTCATCCGCTGTACTCCTTTCTGATGTTTGTGCAAAAACTGTTCTCATTTTCAGAAGTCTCTCTGTGCACTTATCGATGCAAAAACCGCCCTGTGTTCAATGAGGAAGGATTGCGGTAATCTCACTGTCGATCATCAGTTTTTTTTCACATTTTTTCAGTACCCAATAAAACACTATCACCAAAACAGCGGAAAGGCAAACAGAAAATATTGGTTTCCAAAAATGCGATGTCCATAAATAAACTGCTGCAAACACCAAAACCGGCAAAAAATATAACAGAAACGCAGAGCGCAAAACCTGCCGACTGGAGGAAGAAATTTTCACAACATCACCGCATTGAGCTCCCAACGGATTTCTCACGGTCGCGAGAATTTCCCGATTTCCGCAGGCATTGCAGGCGGCACAATTTCCCCCGCAGGAGCTCTGCCGCACCACTTTTACAACGGCAGTGCCATCCTTCACTTGTCTGACCAATCCATAGGTTTCCATATTACCCTTCCCCCTTATAGACTCCAGAAAGCGTAAGCATTTCACGGGCATTTTCCAAAGTGGCGTCCGTAATCTTGACACCGCCGATAATTCTGGCAATTTCCTGTATCTGTTCCTTCTCTGTCAGATGAGACACTGTCGTGAGGGTCTGATCCTCTATCACATTTTTTTCAATCCGATAATGGTGATCTGCCATGGCGGCAATCTGCGGCAAATGTGTCACACAAAGAACCTGACGGTTTTTAGAAACTTTATAGAGTTTCTCCGCAATTTTTTGTGCCGCCCGTCCGCTGACCCCGGTATCAATTTCATCGAATATCAGGGTTTCCGCGCCCTCCTGTTCAAAAACTGCAGATTTGATTGCAAGCATGATTCTGGATAATTCGCCGCCGGATGCAACCTTCGACAATTTGTCCATATCTTGTCCCACATTGGCACTGAGCAAGAATTCGATTTTTTCCTTTCCCCATTCCGTGAAATGTTCCGGCGTTTCGATCGGAGAAAAAGAAACATGAAATCTGGTATTGGGCATGTTCAAATCCGAGAGCTCCCGCATAATCTGCTGTTCCATCCCGAGCGCACCCTTTTTTCGGGATTCCGACAAAACCGTCGCCGTATTCCGGAGGGTTTCTTCCACCCCTTTATACTGTGCTTTTAACCGGGAAAGTCTTTCTTCCAAATGAAGAATGCCGGAAAGCTCCTCCTTCGCCTGTACAAGATATTCCTGAATCTGTTCCTGGCTGCCGCCGTAACGTCTTTTCAAATCATTGATCAAACCGAGTCTGACTTCGATTTCATTGACTTCCGATTCGTCATATTCAAAATCGTCCCGATAGTGCCGCAAAGATTCTGCAACAGACTCCATATTGTAGTAGAGGTCATACGCATCATCTTTCAGCTGAGACAGTGAAGAATCATAACCGCTTGCCTGTTCGATGCACTTTACTGCATCCCCCATACGTTCATAAGCATTAGCAGAGCCGTATAAAAGGTCATAAGCTTTGCTGACATTCTTTAAAATATTCTGTGCATTGGACAGAATCTCTCTTTTTGCAATCAGTTCTTCTTCTTCATTGGGCTTTAAATCAGCCGCTTCAATTTCCTGTATTTCAAACTCCAGCATTCTCTGTCGGCGTATTTTTTCCTCTTCATCCATCTGAAACTTTGCAAGCTCTTTCTGCATTTCTCTGTATTGCTGATAAGCTTCTCGATATGCAGATAATGCCTCCTCATGATTGCAGAATTCATCCAATAGATGCAAATGTTTTTCGGGATTCATCAAAGATTGATTGTCGTGCTGTCCGTGAATATTTACCAGGGAATCTGCAATTTCCTTTAAAATAGATGCGGT
>CAKRUL010000145.1 GCA_934403665.1 uncultured Clostridia bacterium
CTTTGCATACTGAATCGTTTTATAAAGCGTCTCAATGCCATACCATCCGTACATTTCATAGTAAGCACTTTGCGGTTTGACTGCCGGCACAATATCGCACAATGCATCCACCAACCCTTTATTAAAGGTGAGGATTGCTTCTGCGGCGCCCTTTAAGGTTTTCCCATAATTTTTAAAGCTTTCTTTGATGATATACCGTGGGATATAATCCAGTTTCGGATCCAACCCGGCAACGGACGGATTTCCTTTTGTCTTGATTTTTTCAATCAGCAAGTCCATGGACATGTTCTTTTCCTCCTATGCAAATATTTCGTTTTCTATCACAATGGTTCCATTCACAAACACATCGGTCACCTTCGCAGAAAAGTGCCAGCCGCCAAAGGGCGAATTTTTGCTTTTGGATGCGAACTGCTCCGGGTCACAGACCCAATTTCCGGCACAATCCACTAAAATCAGATCTGCAACTTCTCCTTCTGCCAGTTTGCCGCCATTTAGCCCAAGCAGCCGGGCAGGCTGATAGCTCATCAGCTTCACCAAATCTTTGAGAGAAAATTGATTTTCTTCCACCAAGACTTTGTATGCCAGCGCAAAGGCTGTTTCAAAGCCGACAATTCCGTTCATGGCTTTGTCAAACTCACAGTTTTTTTCATCTCTATGGTGCGGAGCATGATCGGTTGCTATCATGTCGATTGTGCCGTCACGCAGACCTTCGATAATAGAAAGCCGATCCTCCTCTTCCCGCAAAGGCGGATTCATTTTTGCATTGGTGTCAAACCCTTCACATGCCTTATCCGTTAAAGAAAAGTAATGCGGACAGCTGTCTGCCGTCACTTTGACTCCCTGTTTTTTCGCTGTGCGAATCATTTCTACCGCATTTTTGGTGCTCACATGCGTAATGTGAACAGGTGCACCGGTTGTTTTGGCTAAAATAATATCCCGTGAAGTCATCGTTTCTTCTGCAGCGCGGGTAATTCCTTTGATGCCAAGACAAGTGGCTGTAAATCCTTCGTTCATAGCACCGCCTTCCAACAGTGTCAAGTCCTCTGCATGAGAAATCACCGGTATTTTCAACATATCTGCATAAATCATAGCTTTTTTCATCAGTCCGGAGTCCATCACAGGCTTTCCGTCATCGGTCACTGCCACAATTCCGGCATTTCTCATTCTGCCCATCTCTGAAAGTTCTTTTCCTTCTAACCCTTTGGATATTGCTCCTGCCTGATAAACGTGTACAACCGCTTCTTTTTCCGCCTTGTCTCGAATATATTCCACAATCGCTTTATTGTCAACAACCGGTTTTGTATTCGGCATTGCCACAATGGAGGTAAATCCCCCTTTTGCCGCACTTCGGGAACCGGTTTTGATATCTTCCTTATATTCATAACCGGGATCCCGCAAGTGACAATGAATGTCAATCAATCCCGGAAGAACCATTTTTCCTGAGGCATCAATAACCTTGTCGGCTTCTTCATTTAAATGCTCCCCCATCCTTGCGATTTTGCCGTCTGCAATATAGAGATCACAGTTTTTTTCCTGATCATAGTTGATTATGGATGCGTTTTTGATCAAAATTTTCACGCTATTTCTCCTTTCGGCTTAAAAGATACAGTACCGCCATGCGAACAGCCACGCCGTTTTGTACTTGTTCATCAATGAATGAATTTTCATGTTCATAGAGCGAAGAAGAGATTTCAACCCCCCGGTTTACCGGGCCGGGATGCATCATAATAGCATCCTTTTTTGCCAGTTTAAAACGTTCGTCGCTGACACCGAACAGTTCAGAATACTCATCAATGGAGGGAAACAAGCCGGTTTTCTGCCGTTCCAGCTGGATTCGGAGCCCCATCACTACATCTGCGTTTTTCAGCGCCATATCTACATTGTGATATGCCTTGACCCCCAATTTTTCAATCTCATACGGCATCAGTGTGCTGGGACCGGCGACCGCCACTTCTGCCCCGAATTTATTCAGCAGATAAATATTGCTTCTTGCGACCCTGCTGTGCAGAATATCGCCAACAATTGCAACCTTCAGTCCTTCCAGTTTTCCTTTTTTTTCAATCATGGTAAACGCATCCAAAAGCGCCTGCGTCGGATGTTCATTCATACCGTCTCCTGCATTGATGACAGAGGCATTCACATTCTGAGCAACCAGATGCGGCGCTCCGGCAGAGAAATGGCGGATCACCAGGACATCTGTTCCCATCATGTCTATGGTTCTTGCCGTGTCAATCAGGGATTCTCCTTTTTGAACCGAGGAGGATGCCACCGCAACATTTGCCGCATTCGCACTCAGGTATTTGGAAGCAAGTTCAAAAGAGAGGCGTGTTCGGGTGCTGTTTTCGTAAAAAAGCGTAATAACGCTTTTGCCCTGCAGATGCGGTCCTTTCTTGTTGTTCTGCTGAAGCAATGTTTTCATAATTTTCGCATTTTTTAAAATCTCATTGATTTGATTTACATCCAGGTTTTTGATCCCAAGAAGGTCTTTTTCAAAAATCATAAGAATCCCCTCAAAACGTTTCAAGTGTTTTTGCAAAAAGGAGGAAGGCAACAAAAATCTGTTGTTCTTCCCCCTTTCTCAATTAATCTTTCTTTTCGTCTGCCAGAAATACATAGTCATTTCCGGGAATCACCGCATTCAATAGGATTCCTAAAATTGCGGCGATTGCCAGCCCTGTCAATGTAATGGATGCAGAGCCGATATGGAACGTCAGCCCATCCCCTGCAAATCCAAGAGCCGTTACCAGAATGACCGCAACGATAATCAAATTACGGCTTTTTGTGAAGTTCACTTTGTTCTCCACAACGCTTCTCAGACCGATACCGGAAATCATTCCGTAGAGAATTAATGAAATACCGCCGATAATCGCAGTCGGAATGGTGCTGATAACAGCGGCAACCTTCGGCGAGAAGGATAAGATAACCGCCACGCAGGCAGCAATCCGAATCACTTTCGGGTCATATACCTTTGTCAAAGCCAACACTCCGGTGTTTTCGCCATATGTAGTGTTCGCAGGGCCGCCAAACAGAGAAGCAAGGGTTGTTGCAACACCGTCTCCCAGCAAAGTCCGGTGAAGACCGGGATCCGCCAGAAAATTACGGTTACAGGTCGCGCTGATAGCGGAAATGTCACCGATATGCTCCATCATCGTTGCCAGAGAAATCGGCACAATCGCAATGATAGCGGTAATCGCCATCGAACTGTTTTGAAACGCCTTGAACGCAAAAGCTTCGGGATCCAACGGAATGCCAAACCAAGCCGCATTACTAACAGCCGTAAAATCTATCTCTCCCATAAAAATGGCTACGATATAAGAAACAGCAATTGCGATGATAATCGGAATGATTTTTACCATTCCTTTGCCCCAGATGTTGCAGACAATGATGGTTCCCAATGCAACCACGGCCAAAATCCAATTTTGCTGACAATTGGCAATGGCACTCGGAGCTAAGGTTAAACCGATTGCAATGATGATCGGTGCGGTAACCACCGGCGGGAAAAAGCGCATAACTTTATTGACACCAAACACTTTGAAAAGTGCTGATAAAATCAGATACACAAGACCGGCAGCCGCATAAACAGGCATAAGGAAGCATTTCCTTATTCGGCATATTATCCGCCAGCATTGGTGCAATGGCTGCATATCCGCCAAGAAAAGCAAAGGAAGAACCTAAGAAAGCAGGAACTTTTCCTTTTGTCACCAAGTGAAAAAACAGAGTCCCCAAACCGGCCATTAATAAGGTGGTGGAAACACTCAGTCCGGTCAGCAGCGGAACCAATACCGTAGCTCCGAACATTGCAAATGCATGCTGCAATCCCAAAATAAGCATTTTCGGCAGACCAAGCTGCCTTGCGTCATGAATCCCTTCGGATCCGATCGTTGTTTTCATCCCCATTTTGTTTCTCCTTCTATTCTTTTTATTTTTTTTGCTCAATTACGATATTCTCTTCCCCGTCAAATTCTGTGATATGAACTTTGACCACTTCTTTGGTAGAGGTCGGAAGATTTTTGCCGACATAATCCGCCATGATCGGTAATTCACGATGCCCTCTGTCCACCAGAATGGCAAGCTGAATACATTTCGGCCGCCCCAAATCCATAACGGCTTCAATCGCGGCTCTCGCGGTACGCCCGGTATAAAGCACATCGTCCACCAAAACAATTTTTTTGTCTTCGATCGGAAAATCAATGTTGGTACCGTTTAACACAGGATGCTCGTTTAACAGACTCAAATCGTCCCGATAAAACGTGATGTCCAGAATTCCTCGTTCCACCGGTTTTCCTTCGATCGCTTCGATCTTCTCGGCGATTCGTTTAGAAAGACTCACGCCTCTTCTCTGAATGCCGATCAGGGCAAGATTGTTGGTGCCTTTGTTTTTCTCAATGATTTCATAGGAAATTCTGGTAACAGCTCTTTCCATAGCTGCCGCATCTAAAATAATCTTTTTTTCCATAATCCCCTCCGTATTCATTGCCGTAAGCAATCAGTCCGTTTCAGATAAAAGAAAAACCGTTTATCCGGACTGATAAACGGTGATACACTTATACCATCCTCCGGCAAAGCGCAAAACAAGCCGGGGAATCTAAATATAATACCTTACCAGCCTCACAGGACTAATTTAAAGGAACTTTTTTCATGTTTTCTATATTATACAGGAAACTTTATAATTTGTCTATAGTTAAATGAAATTTTTTTCATAAAGTTTGAAAATGGAACGAGATAAAAAGAATGAAACAGAAAATCC
>CAKRUL010000146.1 GCA_934403665.1 uncultured Clostridia bacterium
TGTCCATTTACCAGATTTTGTTTCAGAACAATGCACTGAGCTTTTATAATGTAGGAAACGATATGGATATTGCGGAGGAAATCCGGCAATTTGAAACGCAGGAGCAAAACGGAGTACAAATGAAAGTCACAAAAGACGGTGGAACCATTTCCATTTTTGAAACCGAAAATAACGGAAAGATGTCCTTGGGGAACCGGGAGACTGTTTCCTTATACGATGTCAACATTCGTGTGAATATAGACGCAAAAAAGTAAAAATGCAGGGAGGGCTGAAGCGGTGAATACGGTTAGGCTGACTGCCTCTGTCAGTGTGAATAAAGGAAATATCAGAAGAAATAACGAGGATAATTTTTATCTGAACGGAACTTATCTGACGCCGGAAAACCGGGATCAGGCGGCTGCTTACACAGATGAGGGCGGCCATGAGATCAGGCTGTACGGCGTGTTTGACGGGATGGGCGGCGAGGCACTGGGAGAAGATGCGTCGCTGATGGCGGCAAAATCGGTCAAAAAGGCGCAGGGAGCAATGGACGCAGGCACAGACGCAGACAAAGCGGTTCTTGCAGCCATTCGGGAGGCAAATCGGGAGATTTGCAATCAGATGATCGAAACCGGAGAAAAACGAATCGGCACCACTTTTGCCGCACTGAAAATTGAAGAGGATACCGCCCGGATCTATAATGTGGGGGACAGCCGGGTATATCGATTGAGAAACGGACATTTGACTCAGCTTTCGGTGGACGATACCACGGCGCAAAGAATGGTTCATGCAGGGCTGCTGACGGAGGCACAGTCAAAAACCCACCCCGATCGGCACAAGCTGACCCAGCACCTGGGGATTTTTCCGGATGAAATGAAGATTGAGCCGCATATTTCCCAAAGCTATCCTTTGGAAAAGGGAGACCGATTTTTAGTTTGCAGCGATGGCCTGACCGATATGGTGCCGGAGGCGCAGATCCGGGAATTGATGACGGTTGGGGGGGACAGCGGTGAAATTGCGTCCCGGCTGGTGCAGGAGGCGCTCCGAAACGGAGGGGAAGATAACATCACCGCTTTGGTGATTTGCATTTTGTCCCAACCCAAACGAAAGGCAGCAGGAGCGAGAAAAATATACTGGGTTCCGATTGTGTGTGGACTCGTTCTGTGCGTGTGCGGGTGGTTTTTCTGGCGCCATATGGGCAACGCCGGCAAAGAAAGCGCTCCGGGGGGAACGGTGGAATCCGTCTATTTTGCCGGTGAAATCGGCGACAGAGTACAGATGCCGGTGGGGACATCGGACTACTTTCGGTACGGCACGGAGCCGGCGGGGGCAGACAGAAGAAACGCTGTTTTTACAAGCTCTGACGAACAGGTGATTACTGTAAACGAGGACGGGGCATTTTGTGCGCTGCAGCCGGGGGAAGCCACGGTGACGGTAACATTAGAGGGGAAAAGCGCCCAGTGCCGGGTGCGGGTTTATGCGCCGTCAGACGGGGGCGGCTCTTCTGCACACAATGGCGCAGCAGGAGACGCTGCAAGGTAAAGGAGAATTGACATGGGGCTGTTTTTGAGAATTTTTTACGGTGGGTGTTGTAAGGATATTGCGCTGCAGACTGACCGGGATTTTTTGATTGGCAGTCAAACGGATCACGGTTTTGAAATTCCGGATTCCGATTTATTGCCTGAACATATCAGATTGCATTATGAAAATAATCATTGGGTTGTATCTTGTATGGGGGAAACGTATTTGAACGGCCGACCGATAAACGCTTCCGTTTTAAAGGAAAATCAAGTGTATCTTTTCAGCAGGAAAGACCGTATTTCAGCGCTGGTGGTTGGACAATATCAGGACGCAGTGACGGAAGTTCCTCTGAGGGGACTGGCAAAGCTTACTCTGGGGCGTGATGAGCAAAATGATGTTGTACTGCACAGTAGGATTGTTTCCGAACATCACGCTGAGATCATAAAAACGCCGGACGGATATCAGTTAGTGAACCTGAGCAGGAGCAACGGAACTTATGTGAACGGGGAAAAAATTGATTCTTGTATTTTAAAGGAGCATGATAAAATTGCGATTTGTGCATATCAGTTGATTTTTTTGCATGATACTGTTTTCGTTTACGGTACGAAACATGAGATTAGAGTAAATGCCGTATGTGATCCAAAGAATACGCAGCAGAAAACGGAGGACGGCATTATTATTGTGAAACGCTCACCAAGGCTCAAGTTAGAAATTCCGCCAGAAACGATAGAAATACAGCAGCCCCCGCAATTGGGAGAAAAACCCGAGATTGATAAAATATCAATTTTTTTACCGCTCATTTCTACCATTGGGGTTGCGATCATCATGTCTGTTGTAATGAGTCCCTTGATGTTACTGTATACTCTCCCCATGCAATTAATCAGTGGATTTATGTCCTATCGGAGTTACAGAAAACAGATTAAAAAATATGATGAAAGAACAAAATCCGTAGCAGAGAAATATCATCAGTATTTGGATCATATGACAGCAGAATTGGCAGAAAAGGGGCGGGAGCAGCTTCAGGCATTGGCGGCGGCGGATCCAAGCACTTCCAAATGCGTTCAGATGATCCGCAGCGGATCGGATCAATTGTGGGATCGCAGCCCTTCTGACAATGACTTTGCCAGTGTGCGAATCGGTCACGGTAAGGTTACCGCCTCGGCAAAAATGGTGTATAAAAAAACGGATTTTTTTCAGGAGAAAAATGAACTGACGGAAAAAATGAATCAAATGATTGATCAATATTCTTATGTGGACAATGCGCCTGTGACATGCTCTCTTGCCCGTTTTCCGGTGTGGGGCATTGTCGGAGGAAAAGATGAAATCAATTCTTTTATCAATCATATTGTGATTAAATTAGCAACGCATCATGCGTATACAGAATTAAAACTTGTTGTGATCTGTAGTGAAAAAAATGCAGCGCCGCTATTGTGGATGGGAAAGTTGCCGCACCTTATGGAGGAACAAAATCATGCTGCAATGGTATCGACGAAGGAGGAAATGGGTCAATTATCTGATGCCTTTCGGGAGCTTTTGCAAAAAAGAGATGCGCTTCTTCAAGGAAAGGATCCAAATAGAATGCGAAAGATATTGCCTTTCTATGTATTACTTATTCTGGATCCTGAATTGACTGAGAATTGTGAATGGATTAACGCTCTCCTGCTTGAGGGTAATATGAGCAAGAAGGGTGTTTCAGCTGTTTTTTGTGCAGGGAGCAGAAGTTTATTGCCTGCGGAATGTGAAGAGATCATTGAACTGGATCACAAAACCGGTAAACTGTACAATAAAAATATTGCGTCTGTGATCAATGAGTTTGCACTGGATGAGATCACGCAAGAGGAGATAGATTGTGCTGCCGGGCAATTGGTAAGAATGCGTTGTGCTGAATCAGAGGGGAAAAATATAGTGGAAGGCAAAAAAATCCCTGCTATGCCCCGTCAATGTTCCTTTTTTGATATGCTTGGCATACGTTCAACCGATGAACTTGATCTTGAAAAAAATTGGGTGCAGGCTCATGTGGAAAAGGATCTTTCGGCGGTACTCGGTCTGGGAGAAGGTGGTGTTCCGCTTACTTTAAATATTATTGAGGAGGCAAAAGGGGGGATCGGACCTCACGGATTGATTGCCGGGAAGACAGGTTCCGGGAAAAGTGAAGTGCTGTTGTCTTATTTACTGGGACTTGCCGTGCATTACTCTCCTTACGAATTGCAGCTGCTGCTGATTGATTTTAAGGGAGGAGCAACGGCAAACAAACTGGAAGATTTGCCTCATACGAATTGTATTATTACCAATATTGACGGTTCTGACGGATCTATTGACGAAGGGCTGATCAAGAGATCCTTGGCATTTCTCCGAGCTGAAATTGATACAAGGCAAAAAAAATTATCCGCCTCCGGTTCCGAATCTATTGGAACGTATTATAAGAAATATGCAGCCGGGGAGGTGAAAGAGCCATTCCCTCATTTAATGGTTGTAGTGGATGAATTTGCAGAACTAAAGAACATCTATCCGGAATATATGAAGGAGCTGGTCAGTATCAGCCGGATCGGACGAAGCTTGGGGATGCATTTGATCCTTGCAACGCAGACGCCAAATGGAATTGTAGACGATCAAATTTGGAACAATGCCGGCTTTAAAATATCCTTGGCGGTTGCGGATGAAATGAACAGCAAAGCCATTCTTCGTTCCACTGTTGCAGCAGGAATTAAAGATGCCGGCAGGGGATATTTGTATGCGCAAAACGGCGAAATTTTAAAATTATTTCAATCGGGATATAGCGGTGTAACCATAACAAATTCCGACGGAAAAAAGGTAACCCAAATAGAAGCGACGGTGTGTAAAATTAAGGATTACTGCGACAGAAAGGGATACCGAAGATTGAAGCGTGTATGCTTACCTCTTCTGCCAAAGCGAATCCCTTTTGAAGCGGGAGAACGGGAGAAAAGCGATCAGCTGTCCATTGGGAGATATGATCATGTTAGCTGCCAGAGCCAGGATGAATATCGGCTGAACGTATTTGACAATCATACTATGGTGATTGGTTCCGCAAAAATGGGAAAAACAAATTTACTGCAAACTGTTCTGCGGCAAATTGCCGAGCATTACTCGCCGAAAGAAGTGAATTTGTACTGCATTGATTATGCCTCCGGAGTGTTGAAAAATTTTGAAACGTTGTGTCATGTCGGGGGTGTGGTGATACCGGGAGAAGAAGAAAAGCTCGGTCACTTTTTCCAAATGATGTAC
>CAKRUL010000147.1 GCA_934403665.1 uncultured Clostridia bacterium
TTTAAGGACTTGGACATGTTCCGAGTGTCCACATTGATAGAACCGTTATGCATCCAATAATGTGCGAACGGCTTGCCGTTTGCGCATTCGCTTTGAGCGATTTCGTTTTCGTGATGCGGAAAAATCAGATCCTTCCCGCCGCAGTGAATATCAATGGTTTCGCCCAAAAATTTGTTGACCATCGCAGAGCATTCGATATGCCATCCGGGGCGCCCCTCTCCCCAAGGGCTTGGCCAGGACGGTTCCCCCGGTTTCTTGGCTTTCCAGAGAACAAAGTCCATTGCGTCCTCCTTGTCCTCGTTGACATCAATCCGGGCGCCTGCCTCCAAGTCCTCCAGAGGCTGGTGCGAAAGCTTCCCGTATCCCGGGAAGCTCTTTGTGCGGAAATAAACATTGCCGCCGACTGCATATGCATGTCCGTTTTCAATCAATCTTCTAACGGTATCAATAATCACATCAATGTTCTCGGTTGCCTTCGGATGAATGGTTGCCGCACGAACGCCGAGTCCCTGTGCGTCTTTAAAATATTCCGCAATAAACTTGTCGGCAAGCTCCTTCACGGTAATGCCTTCTTCATTTGCGCGATTAATCATCTTGTCGTCAATGTCGGTGAAGTTTTGCACAAATGTCACCTGATAGCCCCGATACTCCAAATAGCGCCGCAGCACGTCAAATATGATAATCGGACGAGCGTTTCCGATATGAAAATAATTATAAACTGTCGGCCCGCAGGCATACATTTTGACTTCCTTTTCCACAATCGGCTTAAATTCTTCCTTTTGGTTACTCAAAGAGTTATATATCTTTATCATGCTTTGTTTCCTCCAGTTCTTTTTGCATGGTTTCTATTTTCTTTTCCAAATGCGCAATCCGAGACATTAATTTGCAAATTTCCTGCGCTGTCGGATCCGGGATATGTGTTTGATCCAAATCATCACAGGGTTTTATCTTTTTATTATGCCTGCGCACGGCTCTGGCTGGAGCCCCCACACAGGTGCATCCATCCGCAATCTCATGAAGCACTACGGCATTTGCGGCAATTTTGGAGTTGTCTCCCACCTTGAACGGTCCGAGAACCTTTGCCCCGGCACCAATCATCACGTTGTTTCCGATCGTTGGATGACGTTTTCCAACCTCTTTTCCTGTCCCGCCCAGGGTAACCCCCTGGTAAATGGTACAGTTGTCTCCCACCTCTGCCGTTTCGCCGATGACAACACCCATGCCGTGATCAATCATAACCCCGCGGCCGATTTTTGCCGCAGGATGAATTTCGATCCCTGTAAAAAATTTTGTCATCTGCGAAATCATTCTCGCAAGAAATTTCATTTTATGTCTATATAAAAACCGTGCGACACGGTGCCAGAACAGTGCATGCACACCGGAATAGAGAAAAAACACCTCCACTCCGTTTCTGGCTGCAGGGTCACGGTCAAGCACGGCGCGGATATCCGCCCGCAATGCTCGAAACATAGCAGAACACCTCATTTAATCAGGGGAATTCTCCCGTTTATTTGATTGAAAAGAAAATCGCTGTCATTCTTTTGAAAAAACAGAAATCGTCTTAACTAAATTATTATACACTAAAACCCTTGTTTTGCAAAGGGAAAAATACTTTTTTGTTGCATAATCCGTGTACCTTTGATAAAATGGAAAAAGAAAACAATAAAACGGAAAGGCAAGGATTGTTATGGCAAATGTAATTCATACAGCCGGCATCAGCGGAATCGAAGGATACCTGATTGAAGTGGAATCCGATTTCACGCCCGCTCTGCCGTCGTTCGATATTGTCGGGCTGCCCGATGCAGCGGTGAAGGAATCCCGGGAGCGAATCCGCTCTGCCATCAAAAACGCAGGGCTGATGATTCCGCATCGGAAAATTGTGGTGAATCTTGCTCCTGCCGCCGTACGCAAGGAAGGGTCTCATTTCGATTTTCCCATTGCTATGTCTATCTTATGTCACGACAACAGTTTAAATGCCTATTTCATTGACAATGCAATTTTCTTGGGAGAACTCTCTCTGGACGGAACATTGCGGGAAGTGGACGGCGTTCTTCCCATCGTGATTTCCGCTTATGAAAAAGGCATTAAAAATGTGTTTTTGCCGGAAAAGAACGCAAAAGAAGCGGCAATTATTGAAGACATCACCGTGTACCCCGTGAAAAATCTGCTGGATTGCTTCCTCTTTTTAAAAAACGAAAAGGGACTGGAGCCCTATCGGCGGACACAAGAACCCAAAAAACAGGATGTTTTTTCTTTTGCCGAGGATTTTGCGGATGTCAAGGGACAAGAATCGGTGAAACGGGCGCTGGAAGTTGCCGCTGCCGGCGCACACAACTGTGTGATGGTCGGCGCGCCGGGCTCTGGAAAAACAATGCTCGCCAAACGGCTTCCCTCCATTCTGCCGCCGCTCTCTTTGCAGGAGTCTCTTGAAGTGACAAAAATCTATTCGGTTGCCGGACTTTTGAGCCGGGAGGATCCTCTGATACAGGTGCGTCCGTTCCGTCAGGTGCACCACACCGCCTCGACCGTTGGCATCACAGGAGGGGGAAAAACACCCAAACCGGGAGAGATTTCCTTGTCTCACCGCGGCGTTATGTTTCTGGACGAGCTTCCGGAATTTAAAAGAGACGCATTGGAAACCCTGCGTCAACCCTTGGAGGACGGCAAAATTACGGTCACCCGTGTAAACGGTTCTGCCACTTACCCTTGCAGTATGATGGTCGTGGCATCCATGAACCCGTGTCCCTGCGGTTTTTACTCCTCCGGAACGCATCGCTGCAGCTGTACTGCAGCACAAATCAAAAATTACCTGAAAAAAATCAGCGGTCCTCTTTTGGATCGCATCGACTTACATATTGAAGTCCCCAGCGTGGAATACGAAGATCTGGCAGACAAAAAATCAGACTATAACAGCAGCGTCATGCGCGAAAGAGTGCAAAAAGCACGGGATATTCAGGCGAAACGTTATGCCGGCCTGGATTTCTATACCAATTCAGAGATTCCCTCCTCCATGATTGATACCTTCTGCGTGTTGGGGGAGGAGGAAAACATCCTGATGAAAAATGCCTATGAATCTCTGGGGCTTTCCGCAAGGGCGCACAGCCGAATTTTAAAAGTGGCAAGAACCATCGCCGACTTGGACAACAGCGAACGGATTACTGCCTCTCATCTGGCAGAGGCTATCGGCTACCGTTCTCTGGATAAAAAATATTGGAATTAGCATTCGTCCTTTCTTTTCCGGACAGAACAAATGCGCTTCCGTCTTTTTGACAAATGGTTTCGGTAATGTTATAATATTTTTCAGCAACAAAATGAATGATTTTGTGAAAAGGGGATTGTTATGAAAAAAACACAGGTGAGGGAATATACCATTGTCGCTTTGTTGATTGCGATGGCGGTCGTCATTCCGATGTATTCTTTTAAGGTGGTAATTCCGCCGTTCAGTATGACGCTTGGTGCGCATATTCCGGTGTTTATCGCCATGTTCATCAGTCCGTATGCCGTGGTTTTGGCAACCATCGGAAATATTTTCGGATTTTTGCCTTTGGGTCCTGTTGTCATGGCAAGAGCCGCCACCCATTTGATTTTCGGACTGGTCGGTGCTTACATGCTTCGTAAACAGAGAAATTACTTTGTGGTGATCGGTGTGACGATGCTGATTCACGCTGTTGCGGAATCGCTTGTGGCGCTCGGTTTCATGTATTGGACCATTTCAAACGGCGGTGCCGCACAGGCAAGTACATGGCTGGTATTTTTCGGAACAATCGTTCATCACGCATTGGATTTTGCCGTTGCCACTCCTATTTTACTGGCTTTGTCCAAAGCGAAATATATCAAGTATTCCATCGCGGAGGGCATCTCGCTGAAACGCAAAAACCGGGAGGCTGAATAAATGAAATCCTTTGAACGGATGAAAGAAGCCAAAGAAACCAGAAAGACATTCGGCAAATATACGATCTGGCCCTATCTCCTGTTTCTGGGTTTGACTGCCGCCGTAAATGCAGTGGCTGTGGGAGTTTTGCCCTTGGCGGACATTGCCAGAGGGCAGGAGGTTACCTTGTCTCCTGCACAGAATGTGTTCAAAGTATGCTACACGATTTTTAACGCTGTGTTCGTGCCGTTGATGCTGTTCGGCGTATATCGGGTGTATCTCGTCTTTGCAAGGGGGCAAAGACCTGCTTTTTCCGTCTTATTTGATGGTTTCTTTAACTTTATCCGTGTCTGGATTCTGTTCTTTTTAAAAACAATGATGATAGGAATCGGACTGATGGTTTTCGTTCTTCCCGGCATTTTCTTCTTTTACAGCACTGCGCTGACGAACTTTATTTTCTCAGATGATGAGGATATGCAGCCATGGACTGCAATCTCTGAAAGCTTTCGCCTGATGAACGGAAACCGTTTTCGGCTGTTTCAGCTGCAGCTCTCCTTCCTTGGATGGTTTCTGCTTGTAGTTGTCACTTTAGGGCTTGCGCTGGTTTATGTGGGACCGTATTACATGACGGCCTTGGCGCAATTCTACGATGAAATCAAAGAGAAGGATTTGAAACGAGCCGCACGCAGCGGAAAGTGAACCACTCTTCTATCTTTTTGTGAACTTTCCCACAAAAAGTTCCCCGTCGGATATCGTTTCCTGTTTTTTTCAGGACTTCATCAAATAAGCTTAATTTAAGAGGATCGAAAATCCCTGTTTTGCACTATGCAAAGCAGGGATTTCTTTGAAAAAACATTGAATTCACAAAATA
>CAKRUL010000148.1 GCA_934403665.1 uncultured Clostridia bacterium
GCGTGGCACGGTTCAAAACAAAGTCGCCTGCTTTTTTGCCTGTTCCGCCGGACATGCCCTTCACTTCTCCGGTATAGGGATCCAAGACCACAATGGCGGACTGCATTTCCTTTTTCGGGAAATTCGAAAGGTTGCTGAACACCTCGTCCACCGCTTTCTGAACCGTTGGATCTATGGTCGCATAGATTTTATACCCCCCGGTATGCAGGGCAATCGTCGCCTCGTCAACCGACATCTTTTTTTCCTTCGCAAAATCTTTGATGACGTCATTGATGACCTGATCCACAAAATAAGATTGAAAATGGGAACCTGTATTCATATTGGATTTCACAAAATGCAGCTTTTCCGCCACTGCCTTTTGATATTCTTCCTCGGTGATGAAGCCCAGCTCCTGCATTTTCCCAAGAACCAGCTCCTGCTTTTCCTTGTTCTTCTCCGGATTGATAAAAGGGTCATACCGCGTCGGATACTGTGTGATGCCGACAATAGCGGCCGACTGAGCAATCGTAAGATCCTTCACGTCCTGATTAAAATACATATGTGCCGCCGCCTGAACCCCGTTGCATCCCTGCGACAAATAAATGGTGTTTAAGTACATTTCCAGAATCTGCTCTTTGGAATATTTGCGCTCCAGCCGTGTCGCGTTCCACATTTCTTTGATCTTTCTGGTGACGCTTCGGTCACGTTCATCCGTCAGATTCTTTACCAACTGCTGGGTGATGGTGCTTCCGCCGTATCCGGATTCCCGGTTCCAAAAAAAGCCCAGCACTGCGCCGACAGAACGCTTGATGTCAACGCCGCCGTGCTTAAAGAAACGCTCGTCCTCAATCGCGACAGCCGCCAGTTTCAGATGCTCCGGCATCTCTGTATAAGAAACCCAAACCCGGTTTTCGGTGCCGTACACCTTTTCCAGCTCTGTCGGGTTCCCCGTTTTGCTGTCGATATAATATATTTGACTGGACAAGTTCAGCGCTTTTGATGCGTCAAGCTCAATGTCCTCCATAGAAGCCTGAATGAGGATCACCGTGATGTATAAAATCATTAATCCGCAGAGGATTGCGATTCCCCACAGCATCAATCGCCACATTGTCTGAAAAAACAACTTACCGGAACCTGACTTTTTTGATTTTTCCATTGTTGAAACCTCCAAGTCTGTATGCTTAGCATAAAAAAAGACAGCACCCGAAGACTTGCATTGCAAGTCTTTCTGTGTATATTCTACCATAAGGAAAAATGTTTGCTCGCAAGGACATTTTTCCGCAGCCGTCAATGACACAGGTCGCGCAATGCGCGATAAGGGCAACGCCCAAAGACTTGCATTGCAAGTCTTTCTGTGTATATTATACCATAAAAATTCAAAAAGGAAAGAAAAATGTGCTTTTTTTATCGAATCCCACGAATAAACGGACAGACAACGGGAAAGAATAGGGATAAAGAAACGGATGAAAAAAGGACGTGAAGGAATATGGCAATCTATGCAACCGGCAGAAAAAGAAAATCTCATTTTCTTCTGCCTGTGCTTTTGACCGTCATTCTGGCGCTCGTGATTCTAAGCGCTGTCTGGCTGACCAAAACCATCGTGACCAGACAGCTTTCCGAAAGCAATGCGCTCCCGCCTGCCGCCGCGGCAGGAAACCCTGCTGTCACCGCATCTGCGCCCCCCGTGCAGAAGGTGACCTTCACCGAAGATTCCATGCTCCATATGACCTATCTTTACAGCTGCGGTCATTCGGTCTCGAAGGTAGAAAAAGTTCCGGCAGAATTCGCCGGAAAAACGCTGGATGAGGTGAAAGAAGCGTTTCCGGAATATCACATCACTTCCTTTTCTCCCGGCACCTCACTCGGGGAAAAAAAGCTCAACAGCGTCTGTGACGAGCACTATGTGATGAAACTGGACGGAGAAAAACTGGTGATTACCTATCAAAACAATCCGCAAAAAATCAAACAGGAAATGCCGATTGATATCAATCTGCTTCCCTTTGAAACCATTGAAATTCTCAACAAAGGCATTCGTGTGGACGGAGAAACCGAGCTTTTGGAATTTATGGAGGATTTCGCAAGCTGAAAGACACAGAGAGGAACCTTCCTTCCCAAATCGCAAAAACGGGACTGACGCAACATAAAAGGATGTTGCACCAATCCCGTTTTCTCTTTCAGCAAAAGAACTAAGCGAGAAGCCGTTTCACAGCCTCTGCCGTGTTTTCCCGGTCTCCGAACGCCGTCAGACGGAAAAAGCCTTCTCCGTTCTTTCCAAACCCGGCGACAATCTTCTTTTCCGTCAGCAAATAATCAAAATATTCCCATGAGGTCATGCCATTCGGGCATTTCAACCAAATATACGGAGAATTTTCTCCGCCGGTATACCAAATTCCAAGCTTCTGCATAGCGGAAGCGATAAGCTGTGCGTTTTCCTTATAATACTGTATGGCTGCTCTTGTTTGCGTCAATCCTTCCTGAGAAAAGACAGCGGCCGCTCCGCGCTGGATAATATACGGAACCCCGTTGAATTTCGTGGTTTGACGGCGAAGCCACATCGCATTCAAAGAGCCGCCGTCCGTTTCCAGTGCCAATGGCACGATGGTATATCCGCATCTGGTTCCGGTAAAGCCTGCCGTTTTGGACAAGGAACAAAACTCAATCGCGCATTTTTCCGCACCCTCGATCTCATAGATGCTTCTCGGAAGCTCCGGATCGCTGATAAATGCCTCATATGCCGCATCAAATAAAAGAATCGCATGACAGTCCAGCGCATAGTCCACCCATTTTTTCAATGCTTCGTGGCGATAGACTGCGCCGGTCGGATTGTTCGGCGAACAAAGATAAATAATATCCGCCTTCACATTCTCCTGCGGCAGGGGCAAAAAGCCGTTTTCCTCGTTGGCGTTCATATATACAATGGGGCGTCCAGCCATCACATTGGTGTCTACATAAACCGGATAAACGGGATCGGGAATCAAAACCGTATTTTCCACGGCAAACAAATCCAGGATATTTCCCAAATCGCTCTTTGCGCCATCACTGATAAAAATCTCGTGATTTTCCAGACGGATCCCTCTTTTGGCATAATAACCGGCGATGGCATCCTTCAAAAAATCATATCCCTGTTCCGGACCGTATCCATGAAAGGTTTCCTTCTTCCCCATCTCCGCAACCGCATCCTGCATCGCACAAATCACCGCTTCGCAAAGCGGAAGCGTCACATCGCCGATCCCCATGCGAATGATCTTCTCCTGCGGATTCGCGGCGCTGAAATCCGCAACTTTTTTGGCTATGGTGGAAAACAGATAGCTCTGTTCCAATTGATGATAATTCTGATTCAGCTTCAATGGATCTTCCCCCTTGTGTTCTATTCTTCAAACAGCTTTGGCATCACACGCTTATGTTCACTTGCCGCGTGAGCCGCCTTAATTTTCTCGACAGATGTCTGCGAACCGGTTCCCTGTTCCATAAACAGATCGATTTCCCGATAGGTCACGCCCATCTCTTTTTCGTCCGTCTGTCCCTCAAACAATCCGGCGGAAGGCGCTTTCTCGATAATCGAGGCCGGCGCATTCAAAAAACGAAGAAATTCAAAAATCTCAGTCACCGTCAAATCCGCGATCGGATTGAAATCGCAGGCTCCGTCGCCCCACTTTGTGAAATATCCCATATACCGCTCGCTGGCATTTCCGGTTCCCGCCACCAGACTATTGCGGGTCTGTGCCACCGCATACAAAGCCGTCATGCGCAGACGGGGCGCAATGTTCGCACTTGCCATCGGTGAGAGCTCCGTAAGTCCGGAGAGCGCCTTAGTCATTTCCTCCTTCACTGCGGTCAAATCCACCGCTGTCGTTTCAATGCCGAATTGTTTTGCAACCGCTTTTCCGTCCTCCATGTCCTCCTCGAAATTTCGCTTGGACTGACACGGCAGCATGATGCCCAGCACATTATCGCAGGCTTTTTTGCACAGAATTCCCACCAATGCGCTGTCCTTTCCGCCGCTGTTGCCGTAAACAATTCCCTCCGCATGAGCATCCTGCAATGCCTTTCGGATGAATGCCACTCTCTTTTCCAGTTCCTTTTGGTAATCTCTCATTTTGCATTTCTCCTTTTCGAGACGCTCTCTTGGTTCACGCCTCTGTCTCCACAAATCCCTCAAAGGCTTTTTCTGCTTTGCCCGTCATCGTGACTGCATTGCCGGCAAGTTCGATTTTCAAATCGCCGCCCCGCAGCTGCACGGTAATCTCTTCTTTCTCCTTGCAAAATCCGTTCCGGACGGCTGCTGCCGCCGCCGCACAGGCACCGGTTCCGCACGCCCAGGTTTCGCCGCTTCCCCGTTCCCAAACACGCATTTTGAGTGTTTTTGCGTCCACGATCTGAATAAATTCCGTGTTGACACGCTCCGGAAACAGAGCGTTTGTTTCAAAAAGAGGCCCGATGGTTTCAATCGCAATGTTCTCTACATCGTCCACAAAGACAACGCAGTGCGGATTTCCCATCGAAACACAGGTGATTCTGTACAGAACCCCCCCGATGGAAACCGGCTCATCCACCACTTCCGGCTTTTCGGTGCGCACAGGAATCAACGGAGCGCTCCACTCCGCCTTGCCCATGTCCACCTTGATTTCGTCTGCCTTGCCGTTCTTTTGCAAAATCTGAAGCGTCTTGATGCCGCTTAAGGTTTCTATCGTCATCTGCTCCTTTTGAACCATCGCATGATCATAAAGATATTTGCCCACACAGCGAAT
>CAKRUL010000149.1 GCA_934403665.1 uncultured Clostridia bacterium
AAGGCATCGCCCCCTCCCGCATTTATACGGAGGATCGTTCCACCGGAACAAGAGAAAATCTGCAATTTGCCATGGCGGTGGCACAGCAGCATCAGCTTTCCGAAAATTTTGTAATTATAAGCGATCCGTATCACCAGTACCGTGCAGCCGTCTATCTCAAAAGAGACTTTTCCAAAACCGCTTCCCACCTCTCCTCACAAGGCCCGTGGATCCTGCTTCCCTGCTATTGGATGAGAGAAGTGCTGGGCGTATTTTACCTGTTTGCCGAAGGAATCTGAAAAAAACGGCGAAAGAGGTAGAAAAAGGGCGGTCAGTTATGGTATACTGAATTTATAAAAGACAAACAGGTCGGAGGAAAAACAAATGAATGATACCGTGAACGTGTTAGGAGTGCGGATTGACAACCTCACCATGCAACAGGCTGTGGAGCGTCTTCGCGCCATGGCGCAGGAGGAGCGGGTGCACACCGTTTTCACTCCCAATTCCGAAATTCTCTATGTCGCAAAAAACGATCCGGAATTCCGGGAAATTCTGAACACATCCGATTTAAACACCGCTGATGGAATCGGGGTTGTTTATGCAGGAAAAATTTTAAAAACTCCTATTCAAGAGAGGGTCGCCGGTTACGATCTGGCTTCCGCCTTTCTTCCTGTCATCGAACAGGAAGGGCTCAGACTGTTTCTGTTCGGCAGTGTGGAGGGTGTTGCCCAAAAAGCGCGGGATCGTCTTTTGAAACAGTATCCCAATCTGCAAATTGTCGGAACACGCAACGGCTTTTTTGACGATGAGCCGGCCGTGGTGGAAGAAATCAATCAGACAAAGCCCGACGTGGTGTTCGTCTGTCTCGGCGCTCCGAAACAGGAAAAATTCATTGCGAAATATCGGAATCAGTTTCATGCGAAAATTCTGATGGGACTGGGCGGAAGCATCAATGTGTTTGCCGGAGAAGCAAAGCGCGCCCCGGACTTTTTCATCAAAACCCATCTGGAATGGTTCTATCGGATCGCGACAAACCCCACCCGGATAGGCCGCATGATGGCGCTGCCAAAATTTGCGCTCGCCGTGCTGCATTCCAGAAAAAATGGAGGAAATCAACATGATTAAAGTGACATTGCTGTCCCACACGCCGGAACCGGAGAAGCTTGTGGCTTCCGCCGCAAAGCTCTGTTATTCCAACGCATCCATTGCGGAAATCGGTGCGGATCTGACGCCGGAAAAGGTGAATAAATTCTTAAATATGCTGGTCGATCTGGGACATGAAAGTCCGATTGAACATATCACCTTCACCTTTGGCATTGAAGGCGTTTCCAGAACGCTTCTCGCGCAAATCACCCGCCACCGCATTGCCTCCTTTTCGGTCAAATCCCAGCGATATGTGAAAGAAGGAAGTTTTCACTTTGTCGTTCCGCCGGAAATCGAAAAGAGCGAAGCGGCAAAAGCGTTGTTTCTGAAGACGATGGAAGCAGATCAGAAAGCCTATGATCAGCTGACCGAGATTCTGTTTGAAAAACATCTGAAAGAGCTTCTCGCACAGGGAATTCCCGAAAAAACCGCAGCGTCGAAAGCGGAAAAAAAGGCGATTGAAGATGCGCGGTTTGTGTTGCCCAATGCCTGTGACACCTCCATGGTCGTCACCATGAACGCACGGAGCCTTCTGAATTTCTTCCGTCTGCGCTGTTGCAGCCGTGCCCAGTGGGAAATTCGCGAGCTGGCAATCAAAATGCTGGCGCTGGTCAAAAAAGAAGCCCCCACCATTTTCCGCTATGCAGGGCCGGGCTGTGTCAATGCACCCTGCCCGGAAGGAAAAATGAGCTGCGGAAAAAAACAGGAAATGATGGAATATTTCCGAACTTTAGAATGAAACAGGTGAAATCATGCTGATTGTGATTGAGGGTCTGGATGCCAGCGGAAAGGAAACACAGACCAATTTATTATATAAAAATTTGAAAACTGCACATGATAATGTGAGGAAAATTTCATTCCCAAATTATGAAAGCGATTCCTCCGCTCTGGTGAAAATGTATCTGAGCGGAGAGTTCGGCAATCATGCGGACGATGTGAGCCCTTATATTGCCTCCACCTTTTTTGCGGCCGACCGCTATGCCAGCTTTAAAAAGGACTGGGAAAAGGATTATCGGAACGGCGCCATCATTCTTGCCGACCGCTATGTGACAGCGAATATGCTGCATCAGACCTCCAAATTAAAAACCTCGGAGGAAAAGGAAGCTTTTTTAAACTGGCTTTCTGATTTTGAATATCGGCTGTACGGACTGCCTCAGCCGGATCTTGCCTTTTTTCTGAATGTTCCGCCTGCCGTCAGCCAAAAACTGATGGAGAGCCGTTCCAACAAGTTTACCCGTCAGGAAGAAAAAGACATTCATGAAAAAGACCGGCAATATCTGCAAAAAACATATGAAAATGCACTCTTTGTCCTCCGCCGTTATCCGTTTATTGAAATCAACTGTGTCACGGAAGGCGGCAGGCTGCGGACGATTGAAGAGATCCAGCAGGAAATTCTGACACAGGTAACACGTAAATTAAAAGAGGGGTAATCTGTTTGAATTACAACAAAATCACATTGGATGACCGGGATGTTTTCCTTGATTATTATAAAACAAATCCACAGTATGCTTCCTATAAAAGTTTTGCCAATCTGTTTATCTGGCGAAATTTTGAGGAAATCCGCTATGGACTGATAGACGGACATATTGTCATTTCCGGAGTGCTTCTCCCTGAAAGCCGCACCTATTTTTTGCTTCCCCAAACCGAGAAATCAGGGATGAAAACGGTAACAGATCACCTGTTTCAGGAATACGGGAAACACTTCCGTCTCTCCTGCCTGACCAAAGAGCAAAAGGAAATGCTGGAGGAACTCTATCCCGAAACATTTGAATTTTCCTATGACAGAAACTCTGACAATTATTATTATTCCACCGAATCGCTTGCGACCCTTGCCGGAAAGAAACTGCATGCCAAGCGAAACCATATCAATAAATTCAAATCTCTGTATGCATGGGAATATCTCCGTCTTGACCGCGACACCGCAATGGAATGTGTCGATGTTGCCAAAGATTGGTGCAGACAAAAAAACTGCGAGAAGGATGCGATTCTGCGGAATGAAGTCAAAGGATGCATTGAAGCGTTAAATCATATGGAGGAACTGCATCTGAAAGGCGGCGCCATCCGCGTGGACGGAACGATTGTTGCCTTCAGTCTCGGAGAGCGTTTAAACAATGAAACCGCACTGATTCACATTGAAAAAGCAAACACCGACTATGAAGGTTCCTATTCCATGATTAACAACGAATTTGTCAAAAACGAATGGGCAGACACCAAATATATCAATCGGGAAGAAGATATGGGAATAGAAGGCCTGCGAAAGGCAAAGCTGAGCTATCGCCCGGCATTTCTTTTGGAAATGTTCCACGCAAAACCCCTTTAGGAGGCAACTATGCAGATGACACACCCTCATTGGGAGGACACCGCTGAATTAAAAGCGTTATGGAAAGAAATTTTTCAGGATACGGATGCATACATCGATCTGTTTTTCCGAAAAAAATATCTGCCGGAGAATACCTTTCTGATCAAAACAGACGGAAAGATTGTCTCCATGCTCTATTTCTTTCCTGCCGACTTCCGTTTTCGGGAGGCTTCTGTTTCCGCGGCTTATGTCTGCGGCGTAGCCACCAGACCGGAATACCGCGGGCGGGGATATTCGCGCAAACTTCTTCTCGGCGCCGTTGATGCCATCCGAACAAGAGGCTATGGGGCTGCGTTTCTGATTCCGGCTTCCCCTTCCCTGTTTTCATTCTATCAAAAAAACGGCGGCTTTCAGCCCTATTTTTATCACAAAAAGCTTGTGATCGAAAGAAGGGATGCGGCCGCAGAAAAACCAAAGGAATTTTCCTTTTCCGCAGAAAAATTTGCGGAATTTTATGCCAGACTCAATCGGAATTGTCTGTTTTACTGCGAAAAAACAGAAAAGGAATTTGAGGAACTGTATGCTTTCTATCAACCGGAGGGATGTGCGTTTCATCTCTTGGAAGAAGGATATCTGATTTTTGAGACCGAAAAACAGATTCTGTATGTCAGAGAATCTTTCTTCGCATCGGAAAAGGCACGGGAAACAGCAATCCAGTTTTATCTGCAAAAAAACAACTGCCGGAAAGCCGTTTTCACGCTTCCTGCCAACCGTGGAGAAGGAACGCCCTATGCATCCCTTCTGCTTCTGGACAACCGGGAAAAAGAAATCGGCGCAACGAAAAACAGTTATGTGAATCTGATGCTGAACTGAGGAGGAATCATGGATGCTTTATTTATTTTTAGCTGACGGATTTGAAGAAACAGAAGCAATCGCTTGCCTTGACGTAATTCGCCGCGGCGAGATTGCCATTCAAACGGTCAGCATTGATCAACCCGATGTGAAAGGCGCACACGGCATTTCCGTCAAAGCAGACCTTTTGATGGACGAGGTGACGACCGCACATCTGGACGGAATCATTCTGCCCGGCGGAATGCCCGGAACACTGAATCTGGAAAAAGACGAGCGGATTTCTGCTCTGATCGAATACTGTTATCAAAACAATCTCTTGATTGCGGCGATTTGTGCCGCGCCGAGTATTCTCGGAAAACGCGGCTTGCTCAACGGGCAAAAGGCCGTCTGCTTTCCCGGATTTGAAACCTTCCTGGAGGGAGCCGATGTCCGCGGGGAAAACTGTGTGCAGTCC
>CAKRUL010000150.1 GCA_934403665.1 uncultured Clostridia bacterium
AAACTTAGTGAAATCAAGTTTTCCCATTTCAACCTCTTTACCGCAGGCGAGTCTGTTTGTTGTAGTATTATGAATATACAAAAAACCGGGTGAATGCTTCGTTCCTTTGCGTTTTTCTATGCTTTTCAACTTCTTAAACTCGTCCAAAAAACTTTCTTTGTTTATGACTACTTCCATAAATAACCCTCCTTATGCCAACCGTTTGAGTCCGTCCGGCGTGAGAACATTAAAAAGCATCCTGTTTATTCTCGTTTCCGTAACCGTACCCATCTCATCGTTTTCTCTTGTCACAACCTCTTTTATAACCCGCCCTTTTATCACATGCGGATTTTCACAATCCACATAACCGTTAATAAGACCGCTTCCGCCGATCAATCCGACCTGTCCGATGTTCAAAGGAAGAAGAGGGCGTTTTTCTATCGCGTCAATCCTGCTTTTTTCAAAGAGAATGTTAATCGACTTTGATTTTGCAAGCTGCCGCTGCAATTCCCCCAGATTAAACTTTGCTCCTTTAAACAAATCAACCTGCTTAGCCACTTCGGGCAATGCGTAACTTCCCGGCTTTAGAGTGTCTATGCTCGGTATTTTTTCCGGCAGCATCGCATACTGCGAAAGAATTTCCGCTTGCTCACTGCCATCTGCCTTGTCCTTTTTTATCCCCATAACCAATACTTGTTTGTATTTTGCAAATTCCTTATCCATGAATCTGTAAACAGAAACATTTTCAAAGTTATCGCAAATTACTCTGCAAATATCAAAGGTCAACCGGTAGTAAGGAATGATATACATTAAAATACCTTTGTCCATCAAATGATGAATACTCTCGACTAAAAACCGTTTTTCACTTCTTGCTTTCACTCCATTTTCGCCAATAACGCTAAGGTACGGCGGGTTAAGGAATATCGCATGAAAAGACTCGTGGCGTATGCTTGAATGAAAATAACTTCCAAAGCCTACGCGGTCAAGCCGTGTTTCCGATTCCTTGCCTCTTGATTCATCAATTTCTGTACCAAAGGTGATGCAGTCTTCATCCTTCCCCAGCATTTCAAGCGCAAACCCCTCGCCGCAGCAAGGATCAAAAAGATTAACGCACATATCCGGGAACGTCAGCGCTGCTTTAATCAACCTCACATGTTCAAGATCCGTAGGATAATATCCCATTTTCACGTTGTTCATCAGATTGCCAATGACTTTTGCATTTGCCTTTTCGGTTTGAGGAATGTACTCCTTCAGAGCAGAAATCGCTCCCATCAGCTTTGTATAATCCGGCGTCATCAGATGAAATCCTTTTACCGAAACATACAGCTTGTTTGCAAAATCGGCTCCTTCGGTTATCTCTGCCTCGGAAAATAGCAGCCTTAAATTTTTCACAATCTCAAGGAGTTTTTTCTTTAACCCCTCTAAATCAGCATAGGTGTCTTTGGCTCGCTGCATACTATTTTTCTGCCTGTAAACATCAATCGCTTTCCTTTTTATCGGCATAGCCTCGATAATGCTTTTCAGGCTCGAATCAGCTTCTGCAAATCTGTCCATGACATAATACGTTTCGCTCATCAAGCAGCCCTCCCGATATCAAAATCATCTTGATGATATTCGACTTCTGAATGGCTTGAGAAAGCGCACTTTTTATGCCCGAACATATCCACCGTTTCTAATTTTTCTGTGATTTTTGTGACTGTTTTATCCATTGTCATAATCGTTTCCTTTACCTGTGTAAATACAAAATCCTTTTCCAGCATCTTATCCTTTCACACAATCGTTTTCATTGACAACCGTCTTGACGAAAATGCAATGCGGGCGCTTCTCAGGTTACCTTCAATCAGCAGATAGTAAAGCATACTGGTTATCGCCGTAGAAGCAAATATGTTGGCCGCAATCGTCTGCGGCGCTGACACATTCCTCTCTGCACAAGAAAGCTCTGACGGAAACTTTTCCACATCCGACAAAATATCGGGGTACACTCCGGCTACCGGTTTTGATACAACCCTGCCGCCCATTTTTGCGCCGCACACAACCTGTCCTGTGAAATCCCCGTTACCCGAATCAATATAAACAATATCCTCAAGCTTATGAAAAACATTGTTACACATGATTCTGGAACGGTTATTATCCACCGCGCCGATTAAAATACTGATGGGCTTTGGTTCGGAACCATATCGGTTGTGCGGAATATATAACAGGTCATAGAGCTGTTCTTCACTTTCGATAAAGTCCGGAATATATTCCGTTTCAATCCCGAAAACCTCAGCGTATCTTTCCGCTAACACCGCCGCTTTATTTTCTCCTATGTCATTGGGTGAAAAGTTTTGCCTGATAAGGTTTTTCTCCTCCACAATATCTCCGTCTGCAATAATCACCCTGCATTTTCTTTTCGATGCGTATGCGATACGATAAAGCTGGGGGATCACATATCCGCCGGTACCGCCCGCACCTATAATAAGGATCTGCACAGGCCGGTCAATAGATAATTTCATCTGACATCCCCCTTTTTGATGGTTTCTACCGCTTTTTTCCACTCGCTGGGAAAATCGCTTTCCATACTTTCAAAAACATCATTGGGATCAACCTCGACGAATTTACCGCCAACCGAACATCGGACTTTAATATCGGGGAAAAAACGGTCCAATTTACCCACAACTGCATATAACCTTGTCATACTCTCATCTTTATTATCCGTCGCTGAAAACACAGCAGGCATTGTATTGTGTGAGTGTATTTCCATGACTAACGGGAATTTTTCTTCATCCATTTCAGGTAATGCTGCATCCACACTCACTTTTGACACCTGTTGTTTTGGAACATATACATAATACTTGGAATCGGAAACAGACCAATAAATATACGCCAATGCTTCTAATTCCGTGCTGTATGTAATGTACGACTTAAAGAAAGACAGAATATCCTCCAAAATTTTATATGGAATTTTCGGCAAGGCCGGGATAAACCCGGCTCTTACCTTATTGAGAATCGTTACGTTGTCCGCCTTGGCAATAAAAGTGCCGATCCTATTTGCGCGTACCTCATATACATTACCATCATCAGAGGGCACAAACGAAATCACTTTACCGCTTGCTTTTGCTTCATTCAAAGAAAGGAACGCTCCTTTATAGGAACTTTGAATGCCCTTCTTTTTCGCAACAACAGACGGTGTAACCTTACATTCAACATCGCCTTTTGCCTTTTTCAGCATGGTTGTAAACTCTTTCGACTCTTCAATCTGCTGTTTCATAGAGGCGATTGTTGTTTTTTTCGGCGTCGCCACAGCTTTCGTAATTGTGCCGTAGGTCATTTTCCACGACACCGCCGTTCCGTCATCCAGTTCGGGAAAATCCTCCGCCTTTTCAACACGCAAAGCGTCAAAGGTTTTTGATGTATCAACAATTTCTTCCTTTGCGCTTCCGTATAAGAAAATTGGGAATTGTTTCGCTAAGCTGCTCTTTGCGCTTTCTGCCTGTTTTTCTTCTGCTTTTGAGATTGCCTCCGCAAAGAAATTTGGTGTTTCATCTGTTTTCTCTGCGTTACCGCTTTCTTTTGATACAGAAGATTCACCGTTTGACTCTGTAACGCTCCCATCCTGTTTACCCTCCGTTTCCGTTCCTTCAACAGCAGTCTGTTCTGCCGATTCCGTATGAACCGAAGAAACATTTTCCTCTTTTTTGATATCTTCCGGTTTTTCAAAAGCCTTACCATCATTACCGAAAATGTTTCCAATTTCCGTATTATCAAAGGCTGTAAAATCCTCAAAACCTGTATCGATATCACTGCTGCCTAAATCCAAACCATTACCGCCTAATAAATCCTTGTCATTGCCTTCAAACATTTTTACCCTCCTAAAAAATTCTTTTTTGTTTACATTGTTCTAAGCTCAAATCACCCTGAATTTACACCACCTCCTTGAGAAACATTACGGATGCAACATTTCTGTGGGGATATGTATGTAAAAGCCGATACCTTTTGGGGGTATGACTGAGTTTTTCACAAACTTCATCGCAGATCTGAACTCTTTCATCTGCAACTACATCTCCGAGTGTGAGATTCGAGCCGGGAAATTGGTAATCCAGACTTAAAACCGTAATACCGGCACGCTTGCGCTGCTCTTTTTCAAAGTGGTGACCAAGCGCTAAGCGCATGTGATGATTCGCAATCGCCGAAAACGCATATTGCTTTAAATCTTCACGTTCATCGTACTGTTTTACTGCTCTTAAAAACCGGAAAACCACAACATCATAATAATCGTCCAAAGAAAGCCCTCTTTGTGTCAAAAAAACCTCCAGAACGCTATGGTGTTCCTCTGCAAACCTTTTCTGCCTCTCGTTTAACCTACAATCCATCATTTTTTGTTCTCCTCCTTTATTTTGGGAAATAAAAAAACACACGCACTAAAACCCTCTAAGGATCCGTTTGTGTGTTTAATCTCCCATATTTTATTTTGTTCTCCGTAAAAATGACAAAGGCAGGTTCAAGACATACCTATCCCATAGGATAGAACATTCTCAAACCTGCTTAACTGCTTACCTTTTTAACTGCTTACCATTTTTACAGCTTTATTTTAACACCGTTTTTCACACCATTCAATGCCTGGGGAAAAACTTTTTATATTCTTTCATTATCACATATTTTGAATACCACTTGACAAACTATCAATAAAATGATATACTATACTTAAAAGTATCAATAAATTGATACTTACAGAAAGGCGGCATATTTATGTTAATATATCACGG
>CAKRUL010000151.1 GCA_934403665.1 uncultured Clostridia bacterium
TGCAAGAGCTGACCCGAAATCATATTCAAAAGCTGATAGAAGAACAGAATGTGTTGGTAAACGGCAAAACAGTGAAGGCAAATTATAAGCTTCGCGCAGCGGATGAAATTGTGATTCATCTTCCGGTGCCGAAAATTCTGGCAGCAAAACCGGAGGACATTCCGCTTGATATTGTTTATGAGGACGACAGCCTTTTGGTGGTCAATAAGCCGCAGGGAATGGTGGTGCATCCGGCGTACGGTAATTATGAAGGGACACTGGTAAATGCATTAATGGCGCATTGCAAGGGATCTCTTTCTCAGATTAACGGAATCATCCGTCCAGGCATTGTGCATCGCATCGATAAGGATACCAGCGGTTTGCTGTTGATTGCGAAGGATAATGAAACACATCTCTCTTTGGCACAGCAAATTAAGGCGCACAGTGTCAACCGCAAATATATGGCGATTACCATCGGGGTTTTGAAAGAGGAGGAGGGAACGGTCAATGCGCCCATCGGCCGTGATCCGAAAAACCGAAAAAAAATGGCTATCGTTTCACAAAATTCAAAGGAAGCGATAACGCATTACAGAGTGTTGGAACGCTTTGACGGATTTACTTTGATTGAATGCAAGCTAGAAACCGGAAGAACGCATCAGATTCGAGTTCATATGGCTTCTCTGAACAAACCGATTCTCGGCGATCCGGTATATGGACCAATGAACAATAAGCGTTTTCCCGATTTAACAGGGCAGTTGCTTCATGCGTATCAAATCGGGTTTCTCCATCCGAAAACAGGGGAGTATATGGAGTTTTCCAAAGAACCGCCGGAATTGTTTCAAAAGACGCTTGAAAAATTAAGAAACATCACCAAAAATGCCGAGTGATATTTATATATCTGGAAAAACATACCATTTCAATTTTGGGCGGAATTTCTTCTCTTGATATTGACAAATCATAAGATGAATGGTATTAAGATGAATGGTATATTATTTATGCAATCGATTGCAAAAAAAAGAAATGCAGGCGGTACCCGCTGAGAAGAAGATCTATTTACGATGTTGCGAAAAATATTAATGTAAGCGCTTCCATCGTGTCCAGAGTTTTGAATAATGACAGCAGAATCAGCGAAAAAACCAGAAAGAAAGTCATGGACGAATTGAAGCGAATTAAATACATACCCAATCAATATGCAAAATATTTAAAAAACAAGGAAAATAAAAATATCGGTGGTTCTACGGTATATCCGGGGTTAAGCAGTTACAATGGCTGGAACAGGCTGACGAAAACAGACGGAACCGATTTAAAGCTCACGACAGCAAGCTATACGGAAGGAACCTCTTACGGAAGAACAGATACCGTTTTGAGAACCGGTTATGTGTATCATAAGGCAGTAACAGTGCCTTCCGATCAAAAGAGTGCAGTAAAGGTATCGTTGCCGCACGGCGGAACATATCACAACGGAAACTACAATGTGATTGTTGAATTTGTAGACAATGCGTCTCTGACTGTCACTGCTTCCGGCAATGGTACCGTAACGCCTTCTGGTACTACTGAGGTACCAAAAGGAAGCACATAGAATATCACGGCAACTCCGGCGGAGGGTTGGAAAGTGGATAGCATCAAAATCAACGGAGCAGAATCCGCAGCGCTGGAATCTTTCTCCGTGAAAATGGACGGGAACACCACAGTTGAGGTAACCTTCACACAGCTTCCGGCTACGCCCCCGACGCTTACCACCTTTGCAAACACTTATGTTCCTGAGGATAAAACAGCCAGTGTAACCTTCGGAACCGTTGCACAGGGAAACAATACCACTGTGAAGGAATTCGGAATTGTTTATTCAGCAGAGGACGGCACTGATCCCCAAATCGGTAAAACAGGCTGTTATAAGCTGGCGGCGAAGAAAGCGCTCAGCACAAACGGTCATTACGGGATCGAAATTGAGGGCGATCTTTTAGCGCATACTTCTTATTATACAAGAACGTATGTGATCTATGAGGCAACGGATGGAACCGAAAACACGATTTACGGTGCCATGAAAAACATTCAATTGCAATAATTTCAAAAAACTTCAAAGAGCAGGGCATATTAAAATGCTCTGCTCTTTGCATATATGATGCAAAAAGACTTTTCAAAAAATCTTGACACACAACCATAAATATGCTATTATATTGATTGTAGTCAATCATGTAATCTTTGGCCCGGTAGTTCAGTTGGTTAGAACGCTAGCCTGTCACGCTAGAGGTCGTGGGTTCGAGCCCCATCCGGGTCGCCATTTCGGAGCAAAGTTCGCTTTGCTCCGTTTTTCTTTATGCTTTCATGTCTGCGTCAGAGCACGTTTTTATATCGCTTGCTCCGGCTTTTTTTGTTTCACATTTTTTATCAAAAGAAAGGATTCGAACGGACGTTTCTATGGAAATATCAAGGTATAAATTTTCTGAAAACTTGTCAAAATAATGATGAGGTGATGAAAAATGCGTCTGTGGGAATTTATTGGTTCCAAGTTTTTGTTTCATGAACGACCGGCGGATGAGCCGTTTATCTTAGATGAGTCGAAAGAAAAAACACACCAAAAATTTTATGATATATACGGGAAGAAGGAGGCTGTGAAAATTTCTTCTTCCCTTCGCTATAATGTCGATTATATGAAGCAGCGTTATTACTATGAGAAAAATTCGGATTTGATTCTGCGTGATTTCAACGTTACGGTGCAGGGAAAGCAAATCCCTGCCGCTGCTTTCTTTTTTGACGGATTGGTAAACAAGCAGCTGATCGGTCAGTTGATTATGATGCCGGTTTTGAAAGAGATTAACGAAGATGTGAAACCGGGAAAAATGGCCGATTATCTGATGCGGAACGTTATCAGTCAAAATCAGGTGAAACTGGTTGTCTCCTTTGACAGGGTGTTAGAAGAACTGAATTTCGGAGGATGCATTATCTTTGTCGACGGTTGTGCGGAAGCCCTTGTGATGGATGTGAAGGGGTGGGAACACCGTTCCATTTCCGACGCCAAAAATGAAGTAACGATCAAAGGACCGCAGGAAGCATTCTGTGAAGTTTTGCGCATTAACACGGCATTGATCCGAAAAACGCTGAAAAATGAGGCATTGGTGAATCAAAACTTTACGATAGGAGAGATGAGCAAAACTCCGACTTCCTTATTGTATATCAATAATATTGCCAATCAGGAGCTGGTTCAGGAAGTGCAGCGCCGGCTCAATAACATTAAGGTCAGCTATGTGATGGATACAGGTGAGCTGGAACAATTTCTGATGGGAGACGAGATGATGCTTACGCCGCAGGTGCTCTCTACGGAACGGCCGGACAGAGTTGCCATGGCGCTGAATGAGGGGAAAATAGCCATTCTGCTGGATGGAAGTCCGTATGCACTGATTCTTCCGATTAACATTACTTCATTTATTAATTTAACCGAAGATCGCTATATGAAATACAATATGACGAATTTTTTGCGTGTGATTCGTTTGGTTTCTTTGGTGGCATCGCTTATGCTTCCTGCTTTTTTTATTTCCGTGGTCGGGTTTCATCCGGAAATTTTAGAGACAGAATTGTTTTTTACGATTGAAAATGCAAAAGCACAGACGCCGTTTCCGCTTTTGATTGAACTTTTTGCGATGGAATTTGCCTTTGAACTGATTAAGGAGGCAGGCTTGCGCATTCCCGGACCGATTGGTCCGACGATTGGGATTGTCGGTGCTTTGATCATGGGACAGGCCGCTGTGGAGGCAAAGATAGCTTCCTCCATTCTGATTATTGTTGTTGCTTTTACAGGGTTGGGATCCTTTGCAACCCCCAGCTATGATTATGCGTTTTCCTTGCGCGTGACCCGGTTTTTTTATACCGTGGCGGCGGCTGTTTTTGGATTCTTCGGAATTGCGCTGGTGTTATTTGTACACGCATCCGTGCTGTGCTCTGCCAATTCTCTTGGCGTGCCGTTTATTACTCCGGTTGCACCTCACACCGGAAAGAATACCTTTGACACCTTCTTTGTCAAGCCTCTTTGGAAACAGGAATTCCGGGACGACAGTTTGCAAACACAGCTTAAGGTGAAGCAACCAAAGATCAGCAAAGTGTGGAAAAACAATCAAAAATATTAAGGAGGATCAGCATGAAGCGTTCAACAGTATTCGGGCATTGGGAGGGAACATTCATTGTGGTGAACTCTATCCTTCTGAAATATGCTTTCTTTTTTTTGAACACGTTTCCCGGCATTGCCGGGAGCGCCGGCTGGATGGTTGCAGTTTATATTTGCGCCATATTTTTCATTGCGATACGGGTGATCCAAAAGCTATATCATGCTGCCGGTCAGGCCGATTTGATGGACATTGCACATGCAACATTCGGGAATCCGGGAAAATACATTCTCGGATTCGCCCTGATTTTTTGTTTTCTGTTTCATTCCGGCATCAATATCATTTATTTTGCGGAGTCTTTCAAAAATTCACTGTTGGCAGACAGCTCTATTAAAATGATGATCATCTGTCTGATTGTGGTTGGCTTTTTGCTGGCACGAAAGGGGTTGGATTCCATCGCGCGGGTACATGCCTTTTTTGTGCCGATTGCTCTGATCTCTACAGGGGTGATTGCCTTTTTTTTAATGACGGAGGGAAGCTTTCAAAATATTTTTCCGATTTTCGGAACCGGATTGCCAAATATTTTTAAAATGGGACATTTCTCACTGTCAGGGTTTTTTGAATTTATTCTCAT
>CAKRUL010000152.1 GCA_934403665.1 uncultured Clostridia bacterium
GGTGTTAAAGCGTTTGAAGGACTTGGAATACAAGGGCTATCAGTTTGAAGGAGCAGGCGCATCATTGGAGCTTGTTATTCGCAAAGTTTTAAATTGCTATCGCCCGCATTTTGAGCTGATGAAACTGAATTTGGTGACCGAGCAGGAAACGCTGGCAAAACGGGTCACCTCCTTCGCTCTCATAAAAGTGAATGTAGACGGCAAAGAGGAGATTACGGCGGCGGAGGGGAATGGTCCTGTCAACGCACTTGATACTGCGCTCCGCAAAGCGCTGAACGTATTCTATCCGGTGATTGACGAAACACATCTGACGGACTATAAAGTGCGTGTTTTGGATTCCAAGGCGGCAACGGGGGCGACCGTCAGAGTCCTGATTGAAACGACCGACGGCAAAGATTCCTGGACAACCATCGGGGTTTCCACCGACGTGATCGAGGCTTCTAAAATTGCATTGACAGATGCCGTAGAATATAAACTGCTGAAGGGAATCTGAAAAATCTGGACGGTAAAAGGAGCTGCAGCAAATCATTTTGCTGCAGCTCCTGTCTTATTTCGTGTGCAAAACCAACACGTCTTTTTCGCAGACCGTGGTATTCCCCTCCGGGATGATTACATTGCCGTTTCGTTTGATCAGGATGATCAGCATTTCCGGGGATTGCCCGATTTCTGCGACCTTCTTTCCGCACCAGTTATTTTCTTTGCTCACGGAAATTTCACGGAATTGAATGTCGTCGCAGTCCCGCATATCCGGAGAGCTGAGCACCAGCTTGTCGCCGCAGGCAAGCTCCGTTTCTCCGTTCGGAACCAAGGTTTCTCCGTCTCTTAAAACCGCCGCAATCAGCATATCCGGCATCAGGGAAATTTCTTTGATTTTTCTTCCAACCCATGGGTGCGTTTCTTTGACTTCCATCTTCACAAGCTGAACTTCCTCATCTTCAAAATAATCGGTAAAGGTTTTCAGAACGTTTCCGCCTTTGTTCAACATATTTGCTTTTTTTGCAACCCAGGGAAGAAGGGTTCCCTGAAAGGCGATGGAGAATAAAACAACACAGAAAGCAATGTGAAACACATCATTATTGGTGAAAGCCTCATCCACCGTTGCAATGATTGCGAACACAATGGAGGCGGCTCCCCGAAGCCCTGCCCACGATATCACCAATTGCTGGGAAAAGCCGGCACGGAACGGCGTCAGAAGAGCGCCGACTGCCAAAGGTCTTGCCACAAATGTTAAAAACAATGCAATGGCAAGAGACGGAAGCAAGATTTGCGGCATTTGGGAGGGAAACGCCAGAAGCCCCAGCAGAAAGAAAATGAGAATCTGCATCAGACCGGTCACACCGTTGAAAAAGGGGACAAGCTCCTTTTTGTTTTTGATGTCCTTATTGCCGAGAATGATTCCCACAATATAAACGCTTAGATATCCATTGCCCCCGACCAGAGAGGGAGCTGCGTAAGAAAGCAGTGCCACCCCGAGCACAAACACCATATCAAAGCCTGCCGCCGGAAAATGAAAGTGCCGCATGAACCACACTGCTCCATAAGCAATCAGAACGCCGAAAACAACGCCAAATACAATTTGGGCGCCGATGGTGTACAGAACGGAGCCGACACTTCCGTTGCCCTTCATGATGGACAGCACGGTGACGGTCAGCATATAAGCGAACGGGTCGTTGCTTCCGCTTTCAATTTCCAAAAGAGAGTCGGTATTGTATTTCATGCTTAATTTTTTGGAACGAAGAATGGAAAAGACGGAGGCAGCATCGGTGGAACCTAAAATAGAACCGATTAATAAGCTTTCCAGCAACGCAATCTTCAAAACAAAGTGGCAGAATAACCCCGTGAGCCCGGCGGTGAGAACCACCCCCAAGGAGGAGAGCAGAACGGCTTTGCCGGCAACCGGTTTTGCCTCGCTGGTCTTAGTGCCGAAACCACCGTCAAACATGATAAAAATCAGAGCAACAGTACAGATTTGTTCCGCAAAATGATAGTTTTCAAAAGGAATTTTCAAAAGTCCGTCCGAACCGAACAACATACCCAAAGCGATGAATGCAAGCAGCATCGGGATACCGAATCGATTAGAGATCTTGTTAATCAGTACGCAGATAAGAATGATCAATGCGGTGAGCAGTAAGGCAAAATTCATATATCAACTTCCTTTCTGTAATCCAATGCTTCAGACAGAACGGTGTTCTTTCTGCCAAAACAATCCTTATTATATATAATAGCATAAAACGGGGATTTATGCAAGAAAGGAACCTTTTCCCAAACCGGAAAAGGAGAAAGGACATGTGAAATCGTCTTTATCATTTGGTTCGGAACGGATAGCTTTGTCTTGCAAAAGTACTGATAACTTGCTATAATGGAGCAAGAAGTTTTCATGATAAGACAGGAGGATCTATTATGAACGGAGCATTAAGCGGGGATAACAATTTTATGGAGCCCGAATTTGCAGAGGAGGGCATTTCTTTCTATGATGTCCGGTGCGGCCGCTTTCAAATTTCAGGCTTCCCATATTTGGAAGAAAATGAAGGAGAATTTTTGCGTTTGCCAAAAAGAATGTTTGACCGGATACCGGAGAATCTGCAAGAGCTTGCGCGTGTAAATTCCGGCGGCTGTATCCGTTTTATGACAAATTCCAAACGCATTGCGGTGAAGACGGATCTGAGCAGTGACTGGGATCTTTCGATCATGACGCGGAGCGGTATGATGGGAATTGATATTTACATAGGAGCAAATCGTGACAAGCGGTTTGTCAAAAATATAAGCTGTCTGCTGGGGGCAAAAAACTTAACGGGAGTTGCCGACATCAGCGATCAGGGAGGCACCTACAGTGAGGTGACAGTTTATTTTCCGCTGTATCATCAGCTGAAAAATTTTTATATAGGGTTGGACGATGGATGTGAGCCTTTCTTTCCGGTGGAACGTTCCTTTGAAAAGCCGATTTTGTTTTACGGTTCCTCCATTACGCAGGGCGGATGCACCGATCGTCCCGGCAATGCTTATTTCAATCTGCTGTCCCGCTGGCTGGATGCCAATATCATTGGCATGGGGTTTGCGGGCAATGCAAAGGGGGAACCGGTGATTGCCGAACTGATCGGGGATCTGGACATCAGCATGATGGTCTATGACTATGACCATAATGCGCCTACACCCATGCACCTTCAAGCGACACACTATCCGTTCTATGAAATCGTGCGAAAACATCATCCGGAGATTCCCATTATCATGGTGACGAGACCCGATGCTTCTTATGATGAACATCAGGTGAACAAGAAAATTATCTTTCATTCTTATCAGAAGGCAAAGGCAAATGGGGATGAGAATGTTTATTTTGTAGATGGATCCCGATTGTTCGGTGACTGGGGACGGGATGAGTGCACTGTGGACAATTGTCATCCCAATGCGCTTGGCTCCTTCCGGATGGCAGAGGGTCTTTATCCGCTGATGGCGGAAATTCTTGGCGTCGAAGACCGTTTGTTTTAGAAGGGGGAGAGCGGAATGAACAAAGATATCAGAGAAATAGACAAAAATGTAACAACGCAGACTGTCAATGAGGAAGGCTATGTCTTATATGAAGCAAGATGCGGAAAGTTTTCGATAGAGGGCTTTGCATTTTTGGAAGAGAATGATTATGAGTTTACGCGGCTGCCGAAAAGCAAGCATTCGGCCATCCGGCAGAATCTTTTGTACTTTGCGGAACATAATTCCGGCGGAAGAATCCGGTTTATGACCAAATCCAAACATCTGCTGATTAAGGCAACGCTTGCCCACAACACGGATTTGAATCATTTTCCCAGAGCGGCAATGAGTGGGATTGATGTTTATTTGGGGCATGGCGCACAGAAAAAATATGCGAAGAATATCGCAGCGGATTTCGGGAGCTTTACCTTGAAAGGAGAAGTGGATTTAAGCCGCTTCAGCTGCGGAAACATGACGGAAGTGACTTTGTATCTGCCTCTGTATAATCAGGTGAAGGAGCTGTATATCGGTGTGAAGGAAGATCTTGATCTTTTCAGACCGGTCGCTTATACCTATCCGAAGCCGATTGTTTTTTACGGTTCTTCTGTTGTGCAGGGGGCTTGCCCCTGCCGCGCGGGCAATTCTTATGTGAATATGCTTACCCGATTCCTGGATGCGGATTATTATAACATGGGTTTCAGCGGTCAGGCTATGGGCGAGGAGGTTATCGCAAACATCCTGGCAGGGATTGATATGAGCTTGTTTGTGATGGATTATGACCACAATGCCCCGACACAGGATCATCTGGAATACACACATTATAATTTTTATCGGATTGTTCGGGAAAAGAACAAAAAACTGCCGATTCTTTTGATCAGCAAACCGGATGTCTGGCGGATGGAGGATGAACTGCGCCGGCAGATTATTTATCAAACCTATCAAAGAGCGAAAGCAAACGGGGATGAAAACATTTATTTCGTGGATGGAAAAAACTTTTACGGCGATTTTGCACGGGAGGCCTGTTCTGTGGACACGGTTCACCCAAATGACTTGGGCTGTTTCCGGATTGCAAGCTATTTGTATCCCATCGTGAAGAATATTTTGGAGGAAAACAAGGAGGCTTTTTGAGGTGAATCATTATTGTATCTATGACAGCCATGATCCGATTTTTGATCTCAATGGATTCTGGTGGCTGGAGGAAAATCAGGGGAGCTATGAACGACTGCCTATCTCTGCGTATCCAAGGC
>CAKRUL010000153.1 GCA_934403665.1 uncultured Clostridia bacterium
GTTTTGGATGTCCTGATATTTTCCGAGGTTTGTCTGCACTTTCCCCGTCCTCCTTGCCTGTTGTAACGCTGCCTCCCACCCCTGGCATGTTGCGGTATTCTATCCCAAAAGACGCATTGCGTCCGTGCTTCCTGACCGCATTATACCGAACCTTAAGCATGACATTCCATGCCGGGCAGACTGCGGCGGCTCACCTTTGCCGCCTCCCGGAGCGCGGCTTTGTGCAGACGATAGACATGCCGCTCGCTGATATAAAGGGCTTCCGCCACCTGTTCAAAGGTCATCCCCTCCAGATAGCGGCATTTTAAAATCATCCTGAGAGAATCCTGAGGAACCTGCTCCACCGTGCGGCGGATTTCCACCGCCTCGCCCCTCAGCGTCTTCAGCCTTCTTTTCAGCGGCGCCCGGAGTGCTTCCGGCGCATGTGCAAGCTCCCGTTCCGTCTGCTCCATCTCGCACAGCAGTGCCGGATAACGGCTTAAATAGTGTTTTGTGTTCTCCATCCTTCCCTCCTCTGCCTTCCGGCTTTTTGGTATAAAATCCTTTCCATCCGGCAACCCTATTCCTGTCAAAAGATGCGCCGGGCAGAAAGGAGGGCTCTCTATGACCTACATTGACCCGTCTGTTCAGACCCAATTCGACTCCCTGTCCCAAGAACTGCAGGAAGTGATTCGGAGCAAGGACGTGCAAATCCACACGCTTCAGGATCTGATTCAGTGTCTGGAAACCATCGTCAACGAATAGCGGCAAGCGCACGGCAGAGGCTTCTCCCAAAGGAGAAGCCTTTTGCATGCCCGCTGCTCTCTGCGCTCTGCGCTCTGCCCTCTGCCCTTTGCTCTTTGCCCTCTGCACCCTGCTCTTTGCGCTCTGTCCTCTGCCCTCTACGCTCTGCACTCTGCACTCTGCTCTCTGCCCTCTGCACTCTTCTGCGCTCCGCCGCAGAAATAGATTTCCCTTGCCAGAATCTCGGTGACACGCCGTCTGGTGCCGTCCGTTTCCTCCCACTCCCGGTTTTGAAGGGAACCGCACAGCGCGATGGGCTGTCCCTTGGTGAAATACTTTTTGACAAATTCCGCTGTGCCGTGGAAGCAGACCACAGGGAAAAAATCGGCTTTTTTCTCTTTGCCCTTCTGCGTCACAGCGATGGAAAACCGGCAAACCGGCACGCCTGCCGCCGACTCCTTCAAGCTTGGATCTTTGACCATTCTTCCGGTCAGAATTGCTTTGTTCATCATCATAGATGTTTCCTCCGTTATTCTTTATATTTGGCTACATATTCGCCGTATGTCATGCCGGACTGTCTTGCAAGCCGGCAGATTTCCGAAATGGATTTAACCTTCTTCCGGATTTTCTTGGGTCGTCTGCGCATCATCCGCTCGATGGGTCTCCCCTCCTTCCCTTCTTCGCAACGCTTTTTGGATGGCGTCATAGTCAAAGGACGTTTCGGTGAAATTGTGAAACGCCGACTTTTTCACCGTCCCGGTTTTTCCGTCCCGGTTTTGCCGCTCCTTCACCGCTTCGACGCCCCATCGCTTGATGGCGAGCGCACAGTTCTGGTACCGCTTTCCGGTCAGCTCCATATACTCATCCGTCAGCGCAATTGCCTGCTGAACCATCGCTTTGCCATACTGCTTGTTCAGCTTTGCCAGCTCGTCGGCATTCAAAAGAACATGACCGTACGTTCCGTTTGGTTTTCGGAGCGCGCGGGAGGCGCAAGCCTCTCTCTCTGCTTTCCTTTGCTTTTCTTTGCTTTCCTTTTCTTTCCTTTGTTCCGAAACCGTCTGCGTTTTGCAAAAAAGAGGCTGCATTTCGCCGAAATCCGCCTGCGTTTCCTCCGAATGCGCCTGTGTTTCCCATTTTACAAATTGTTCCAGAATAGCACTTCTCCCTGATATGGCGCGCATTTCCGCCTCATCCAAAAGCCAGATGGAAAAATCAATTTTCAGATTTTTCCTTGTGCAAGTAATGCGATAAAAGGTTTTTTGAATGCGGACGGAGGTGACAATGCCGCTTCGAAACAGCGCCCGGTCAAACAATCCGTTCTGCGCAAGCTTCTCGATTATTCCGGTCACTTCTTGTTCCGTCGGCTCGTTTTTTCCGCGCAGATGGTTCAGCACCTCCCACACCACATCGTTCCTTGTTTCCCTCTTGTACAAAAGATAATACCCCTTGTCCCGGAAAATCATCGTCAACAGCGACAGATACACCAAAACGGCAATAGCGCCGTATTGGCTCCGCAGCTTCCGGAACTTTCGATCCTCAATCAGATCCAGATAAAACGGGAAATAGTCGATTCCCTGTTTCAATGTGTTTCACTTCCTCTCTGTTGTGTCTTATAAGATACCAAAAGGGCGCAGCAATCCACATAAGACCATTTTGTCTCACTATTTTTGTTTAAAATTCCATTTATAAATGACACAAACAAAAACAGTGGCAATTTTTGCACTTTCAAAGTTTCCTTTATGATACTTTAGATTGTAACGCCTTCCTGTCGCTTTGTCAAGTCCCAAAAGACACTTTCGCGGAAATTTGTTGTGTTTTTGTTGCATTTAAGACACTTTCGTGTTATACTGTCTGGTAGAATCCGTATGGATTGCGACTTTCTTGCAAAGGAGAATACCATGAATCTGAAACAAAGACGTCAGGAATTGCATATGACACTGGAGGAAGTCGGGAAGATCGTGGGCGTCGGCAAAAGCACCGTCCGCAAATGGGAGACCGGCGACATTGCCAACATGAAGATTGACAAGGTTTCCCTTCTGGCAAAGGCATTAAAGACCACCCCCTCCGCCATTCTCGGCACCGAGGAGGAACCCGCAGACAGCCCTGCCGCTCCGGTGCGGATTCCGGTTCTGGGAAAGGTTGCCGCCGGCATTCCGATCGAGGCGGTGGAAGAAATTCTGGACTATGAAGAAATTTCTGCCGATCTGGCAAAAACGGGCGACTATTTTGCCCTGCAAATCCGGGGAGACAGCATGGAGCCGCGCATCTGCCCGAATGATGTGGTGATTGTGCGCAAACAGTCGAGCGTCGAAAGCGGCGACATCGCCGTGGTGCTGGTGAACGGCGAAAATGCCGCCTGCAAAAAAATCATCCGACAAGCCAACGGAATCAGCCTGGTTTCCCTGAACCCTGCCTATCCCCCCATGTTTTATACCAATGAGGAAATCACCTCGCTCCCGGTCACAATTCTGGGAAAAATGGTGGAACTGCGCGGAAAATTCTGAACAGCACAGAGTGTTCCATCGTTCAATCATGACAGAAAGGAAGTTTTGCGATGCGCTACCTTTGGATGGATGAATATATGCTGAAAAAGAACGGAGTGTCCAAGCAGTTCCGCCCCCGGCGGCGCTGGAACTGCTATCAGATCGGCGGAAAAATGTTTGCCGCCTTTTGTTCCGACCGGGAGGGAGAACCGGTCATCACCCTGAAATGCGCGCCGGAGCACGCCCAACAGCTGATCGCCTCCTCCCCCGACATCACACCGGGCTATTATATGAACAAGCGGCATTGGATTTCCGTGCGCCTGGAAAGCGCTGTCACCGATGAACTGCTTCGGGAGCTGATGGACGAATCCTATCGCCTGGTGAAAGAGAACCTGCCGGTTCGCCAAAAAGAAGCCATTCAATAAACGGCGGCTCTCTCCGCATTTTTGAGGGGCAACGCAAAAAGGGTCAAATCCGACCGGAAGGGACAAAAAGTGTCAGCTATTCGGCATTTACAACCCTTTTTCCATGTCTTATAATAGAAACAGAAACAAAAAAGAAGGGAGAGACGGCAATATGGCATTTCCCAAAGAGTTCATCTGGGGCGCCGCAACGGCATCCTATCAGATTGAAGGAGCAAAATCGGAGGACGGAAAAGGGCTTTCCGTCTGGGATGTCTTCTGTGAAAAGGACGGAGCTGTCCTGAACGGCGACACCGGGGCAATCGCCTGCGACCACTATCACCGCATGGAGGAGGACACCGATCTGATGCAGCAGATTGGGCTTCCGGCATATCGCTTTTCCGTGGCATGGCCGCGGATTTTCCCCAACGGTCTCGGCAAACCGAATCCAAAAGGAGTGGATTTTTACGACCGCTTGGTGGAAAGCCTTCTGCGAAAAGGCATAGAACCGTATCTGACCATGTTTCATTGGGATTACCCCTATGAACTGTATCTGCGGGGCGGCTGGCTGAATCCGGACAGTCCCAAATGGTTCGGAGAATATGCGGCATTTCTGACCGATCATTTTTCCGACCGTGTGAAAAACTTTTTCACCCTCAATGAACCCCAGTGCTTTATCATACTGGGGCATTACGACGCAATCCATGCGCCGGGCGTCAAGCTCTCCCGCCGGGATGTTTTCCGCGCGGCTCATCACAGCCTGATGGCACACGGCGAAGGGATGAAAGCCATCCGCGCCAACGCAAAACATCCGGTCAAGGCAGGCTATGCGCCCTGTTTGGCATCGGTCTATCCGCGCACCGAAACACCGGAGGATATCGAGGCGGCAAGACGGGAAATGTTCTGTCTGAACCGGGAAAAAATCGAGGCAAGCTTTTCCGATTTGTTTGATCTGAACAGCTGGTGGATGGATCCGGTGTTTC